>CAZHFP010000055.1:0-15846 GCA_964531065.1 uncultured bacterium | reverse complement strand
GGGGGACGCCCCTGGCTAGTGGCCTCTACTATGTGGTGATTACTACCAGCGGCGGACAATCTATTGGCAAGATGCTGATTCAACGATAAGGTTTTGGCCGAGCCGTGTCTTTACGGTTTGAGGATGGGTTTCGAAATCCTTCCGGCGGGGTTGATTTGAAAATTAATCCCGTGAGATTAATAAATTCTGGCTAAAAGCCAGTGCGCGGAATCTAAAATGGCAAAAAAAATAATATTCATGATGGTTTGCCTTTGGGGGTTCACGGTTGCGCCGGGCGTTTGGGCCGCCGACAAAACCTATTGTGTCCAAGTTAATTACTCAGCCCTCCCAGCCCTTGTTAATAACCGTAAAATAACTTTAAGTGTTGATGTTGGTTCCTGCGCCTCGGTTTCCGTTAACGCCGATGGCGCCGCTGTTTCGGCAACCTACAATTCCGCAGTCGGCTCGGCTTTATTCACAACAACCGGCAGTTCCATTGTGGTCACAGCCATAAATTGGACGGCTGGCGGCACCGGCGCTGCGACTAAACAGACGCTTTTCAATAACTACCACTGGGCCTATTCCTTCACCTTTGATGACAATCGGCAGTCCCAATACACCAATGGAAAACCGGTTTTGGACGCTCATGGCTGGCGCGCCGCTTCGGCGGTGGTCGGTTCTTGGGCCAACCAAGCCACCAGCGGCAACGCTTATTGGATGTCATGGGCCACTTTGCAAACATTAAGGACGGCGGGGTGGGATATCCTCAACCATTCCTTAGACCACCCCAACCCACTGACCTGCAATGGGACCGCCACCGATATTGGCACTGAGGTTAGCCAAGACCAGACCCTTTTTCAAAGCCACATCACCGGCTACAACGTCACCCACTTGGTTTTTCCCTATGAGAATTCCACCGCCAATACTTGCGGGGGATTCCCCCCTTCGTTCCTTCTTTCGTCGGAATGTGGTGGAGGATCCTACAACACAGTGGACGCTTCCCAAGGTTTGACTTACCGCCAATACCAGAGGGGCGGGCTTTTTGGGACAGATGACTCGGCCTGGAAAACCCTTGCCGACCAAGCGGCGGCCAGTGCCAACCACACCTGGCTCATCGAATACACCCATGGGGTGGCTGCCGGAAGCGGCGCCCCAGAGGACGCCTACAGCACCAACGTTGCGACCCTGACCGACCTGTTAAGCCACCTGGATACCACTTACGGCGCCACAGGCAACAAAAGCATGTGGTTCGCGCCGGCGGGGGAAGTGAGGGATTATCTTTTCACGCGGGATAATGCGGTAGTCACCACCTGTTCGGCGGCGGCCACTCCGACCTTCACCAAGACGAACACTCCGACCGTGACTTTCACCAACACCCCCACCCGGACATTTACGTCAACCCCGACCCGAACTTTTACGCCGACCCAGACCAGCACCGCTAGCAATAGCGCGACGAACACTTCCACGAAGGCTAATACGATGTCAGCGACGCCGACATCAACTCATTCACCGACGTCAACCCCAACCCGCACTTCAACGAACACGCCTTCAAATACACCCTCCAATAGTCCGACCGCTTCCAACACCTCTAGCCGGACGCCTACGTCGTCCGCAACGAATACAGCTACTAACAGTTCGACCTCCACTTCAACCGCTACGGCAACGAATAGCGCGACAAGGACACCCACTTCTACGGGTACCAATACTTACACGGTTACCAGCACTTTCACTAAGACTCCTGTCCCTACCAACACGCCCACGAACAGCTCAACGAGGACATTCACGCCTACTTCTACGAATACGGCTTCGAACACGGCCACAAGTACGGTGACGTTCACTCATACGGTGACCCGCACCCTTACGGCTACCAACACCTTCACGATGACCAATACTCCCAGCAACACTTCCGTCTTTACCAACACGCCCACGAATACCTCAACCAAAACCAACACACCTTCCAATACCCCGTCGAATACCGCGACCAACACGAGAACTTCCACTCCCACCGATACTGCCACGGATAGTCCGACCGCCACGCCTACTCGAACGGCGACGATGACCAATACTGCCACCTCAACTATTACCAATACGGGCACACCGCTGGCGACGAATACGCCTACAAGCACGTCCACACCCAGCTCAACGAACACTCCCTCCAACACGCCGACGAACACAATGTCGCCCACGCCGACCTCGACGTCCACAGCCACGAACAGCTTCACGAGTACATCGTCCCTGACGAATACGCCGACTAGGACCTTTACCCCCTCGGCGACTTCCACCTCAACCGCTTCTTTCACCCCGTCGAAAACGGCGACATCCACCTTCACGAATAGTCCAACGGCTACCGCCACTCAAACGCCGACTAAGACCTTGACGAATACTTCTTCGTCCACCTCAACGCCGACCCCTACGTCGACCGCCAGCTTCACGAATACAGCCACAGCTACCTCAAGCTTCACGGCGACAAGGACGAATACGCCGAGCTTTACCAGCACGGCTTCTTGGACTTCCACAGCCACAATCACCCCGACGGCCAGCGCCACGAGGACCTTTACCCCAGTTTTCACGGCGACCACCAAGCCCACGGGTAAACCCACCCCGATTATCTATCCTAATCCTGCCCCAGGGGGCACGGTGAACATCCTGCCTCCGGCCACGAACGGACCCTCCACCGTGACGGTGAAGATCTTCACGGTGGCGTTCCGCATGGTGCAGGAAAGAACCTACCTGAACGTTTCCTCAGAAACGCCCGTACTCCTGGAGCTGGTGGACCGTTGGGGAAGGCCCCTGGCCAGCGGAATCTATTATGTGGTCGTCGCCACTAGCGGCGGTCAGTCCATCGGAAAGTTGATGATCCTCAAGTAAGAGAAATTTTTTCATTTGTCATCTAAGTATTTTTGTTTAAAAATTCCGAAGTGAAATTGTCAGCAAGTTCGACGTTAAAACGTCAATAGTTTTCGTTCAAAGAGCCTTGGTTTCAAGCCTTGTTCTTCTTGACACCCCAAAAACTTCTCGTCTAAAATACGCCTTGTTTTTCAAGCCTTGCCGCCATTCCACTTCCTGAAAAAGGGGTGGAATTTTCTTTGGTTAGCATTCCAAATTTCCATGGGTTTACGGAGTTTTTGAATGACCTTTCAAGTTAGGCGTAATCGTTTTTCCTCCTTCTGCGCCTTCTTTTTTTCCCTTTCGGCTGCTCCCTCATTCGCGGAACAAGAGATGTCACAGGCGGCTACGGCCAGCTCTTCCATTATTACGGTCGGCCTCGGCCTCTTCAGCCTCTTGGCCCTCTATGTTTTCTATTTAACCTTCCGGGCACTGATCAAAGCCTATAAAGAAGCTTCCGAAGCCCGCAGGGAAGCGGCGGCGCATGCTTCTCACGATGAGAAGCCGGCCGGGCAAAGAGCCCTTTCCCTCGCCGGCTGGTTTTTCGCTTTTTTCACCGTAGTTATGGCCGTATCTTTGATGATTGGTTATTTTGGTATCGCGGCGGGTGCGGATATTTCCTTCATGAAGGCGGCCAGCGCCTTCATCATCACCTTGGGGTCGATCGCTTTTGGAAGCGTCATTCTTTACCTTTTTGTTTTATTGTTGACCTTTACTTGGAAAGCTTTCCGCGGCCACGCGGATGAAATACATGGTTCGCTGGAAGCGGTCGGGAGCGGAGTTCCGCTCAATCCAGAGATGACCCGCCGTTCTTTTCTTTCTTTATTGGGCTGGGCTTGGGTGGCCTTCACCGCCGCTACCATGGGAGCCTTGAGTACCATGCTCCGCTTCGCATTTCCAAATGTCACTTTTGAACCGCCGTTAAAATTTGCCGCTGGGTTCCCTAATACCTACTCGATCGGCGTGGACGAAAGGTTCAAGGATGGCCATCGGGTTTGGATTGTTCGGAATGAAAAGGGGTTTTACGCCCTTTCCACCATTTGTACCCACTTGGGCTGCACGCCGAACTGGCTGCAAGCGGAACAGAAATTCAAGTGCCCCTGCCATGGAAGCGGTTATTACCCGTCGGGAATTAATTTCGAAGGGCCCGCGCCCCGTCCCCTGGAACGGTTCCAAATAACGCTGGGGGATGACGGTCAGATCGTGGTGGACGAGAGCGTGAAGTTCCAGCAGGAACTTGGCCAATGGGGACTGCCGGGATCTTTCTTGGAGATGAAAGCGTAAAAAAGAAATTTTGAATTTTTAGTTTTAAATTCCAAATGACGGAGTTGAAGCATGTTGGATGGTTTAAAAAAGAAAATTGAAGAAATGAAAGCCAACAAACCTTCGCCGGAAGCCATTAAAAACATGGTGGCCGAGGGACAAATTTGGAAATCCATCTTCCGCCACGGCTATCCCGATACGCCCCGTAACCGCATCATGGCGGTTTTGTCTAACGTGTTTCTTCATTTGCATCCGGTCAAGGCCCGCCACTCGGGCGTCAAGATGAGCTATACATGGTGCATGGGCGGCCTTTCCTTTTTCTTGTTCCTCAACTTAACGGTGACCGGCGTCCTTTTGATGTTTTATTACCGGCCCACCGCCGAATACGCCTATTACGATATCATCGCCTTGCGGGAGCACGTGCCCCTGGGAATCATGCGGGAACTTCACCGCTGGGCGGCCCATGCCATGGTCATTTCGGTCTGGCTCCATATGTTCCGCGTGTTCATGACCGGTTCCTATAAACCGCCCCGGGAGTTCAATTGGGTCATTGGCGTGGTTCTGCTCCTTTTAACCCTTCTTCTCTCCTTTACCGGCTACCTTTTGCCCTGGGATCAGTTGGCCATGTGGGCTATTACGGTGGGAACCAACATGGCACGCGCAACCCCTTTTATGGGATATGAGGGGCCCGGCGCCTCCATGATCCAAATCGGCGGAGTCCGCCTCGTGCACGGAGGATCCGACATCCATTTCGCGCTTTTGGGCGGGCATTTTGTTGGTGAACCTACCTTGCTTCGCTTTTACGTTTTGCATTGCGTGTTTATTCCCATCGTGGCGGCGACCTTGATGGCGATCCATTTCTGGCGGGTGCGTAAAGACGGCGGGATTTCAGGGCCGCTTTAATCTTTTAAAAGAGGAACCATGCATTTTTTAGTCGATTTTATTAACGCGTTGTTCAGCCCGGTGACCTACTTTTTTGGTTCCGTCATCGGCTTTTGGGCCATGCTTCATTACCGGGAAAAATGGTCCGAGCCCATGTTCGCTCTCAAAATGCTTGGGGGAGTTCTGGTAGCCTTGGGGCTGGCCATGTTCAACGATCATTTCCGGGAAATTTCCACCAAACCGGACAATGTTCCCATCTTCATAATGGTTTTCTCGGTAGGTTTTTTCACCTGGCTTTCCTTCCGCCAGGCGGTCGTGAACGACCGAAGGTTGGCCCAGGGCCAGCCACCGGTGGAAAAAGAAACTTCCGACAAGAAAGTTTATGTCTGGCCTGATCTGGTTTATGTTGAGTTCATAGCCACCATTGTGGCGGGCGTGGCCCTTCTGGTTTGGTCCTTGTGCCTTCACGCTCCCTTGGAAGAAGCGGCGACCCCGGCTTGGACTCCCAATCCTTCTAAGGCTCCCTGGTACTTTTTAGGCCTCCAAGAAATGCTGGTCTATTACGATCCCTGGCTGGCGGGCGTGGTGTTTCCGACGCTCATCATCGTGGGACTCATGGCTATTCCCTATATTGACAAGAATCCCAAGGGCGCCGGTTATTACACTTACAACGAGAGAAAATTCGCCATCATCCCGTTCCTCTTCGGCTTCCTTATCCTGTGGGTGACCCTCATTTTCTTGGGAACATTCCTTCGCGGTCCAGGTTGGAATTTTTTTGGCCCTTTTGAGGAATGGGATCCCCATAAGGTCCTCGTCTTGAACAACGTCAACCTGTCCGAGTATTTCTGGGTCAAGCTTTTGGGAGTAGGCCTTCCCCGGTTTATTCTTTTAAGGGAGCTTCCGGGCTTTTTGGCCGTGGGATTTTATTTGATCGCCCTTCCTCCGCTTTTGACCAAGAAAATCACCTACCTCCAGGGATTGCTCGAGAAGTTGGGGATTATCCGTTATGGCGTCCTGATCAACCTCATTATTTTAATGGCGGCCCTGCCGATCAAGATGCTTTTACGCTGGGCCTTTAACTTGAAGTACATCGTCGGTATTCCTGAGTTTTTCTTTAATATTTAAGGTAAGGACAGAACCTTGGCGGACTTTAAAGACGAAAGAGCTTATAGCAGCCGCACCTTGACCCAATGGTTCCTGGGCTCCAGCGTGGTTTTGTTGATCTGTGTCGGCGTGATGGCTTACATGGATTACCACCGTGAATGGAAGGGCTATCAGCGCGCTTTCATGAAAATGGAGCGCATCAAGAACAAGCAAAAGTTGGGAGAGGTTAAGTCCGACATCGACATCGCCCAATACAAGCAGTTGAAGGCCGACCTGAAGGACGCCAATAACGAACTCAAGACCCACAAGGGGAAGCTCGGCCAGCTTGAATCCCAACAAGCCAAATTAGACGCCAAGATCTACGCGGAAAATTCCAAGTATCAAATGACCAAGGCGAACGTTGACGCGGATAAATTCGCCTATTCGGAAGGCGTCAAGAACGGTAAAAACAACAAGAGCCTCAAGAAAAAACTAGACGAGGAAATGGACAGGGCAGCGGCTTTAAATCAGATTCTTTTTGAGATGCGCCAATCCAAAGACCAGATGGCCAAGGACGCTGCCGATATTACAGCCCAGCGCGACGCGGTCCAAGCCAAAATCGCAAAGATGACCGCTGATTACGACACCCTGAAGAAAAAAATCCAGAGCCTTTCGTTCAACTTTCTTTTCTATTTCCGCAACGCCATGCTTCTGGACTTCATGTCGCCCACGATACAGATCCAGCAAGTGGTTTTGAAAAACCTGCCCGAAGACCTTTATTTCGCCAAGACCATGAGGGTAGACCGTTGCATGACCTGCCACGTGGCCATCGATAAAAAGGGCTACGAGGACGCCAAACAGCCTTTCCGCACCCATCCCCACCTGGATCTTTACGTCGGTTCCACCAGCCCCCACCCGATGGACAAGGTGGGTTGTACCATCTGCCATGGCGGTATGGGTCCGGCGGTGAATTTTAACACTTGCGCCCACGTTCCTAATGATGAGGAAGAAGCCAAACTTTGGAAGAAAAAATTCCATTGGCAAGAGCCGGAAGCGGTTCAAAGCTCCATGCTTCCCTTGAAATACACCGAAGGTTCCTGTTTGAAATGCCATGGAACCCAACAGCACATCAACTTTGCCCCCAAGCTTGACCGCGGCCGGGAACTGATGGCCATCCGCGGCTGCGTGGGATGCCATAAGGTCAAGAACATGGAAGACCTGACCAAGGCGGGACCGTCCTTGCTGAAGCTGCGCGGAAAATTGAAAAAAGAATTCGTGGAAAAATGGGTTTGGTCGCCCAAATCCTACAACCCCGCAGCCAAGATGCCGAGTTTCTTCCAGCAAACCAATAACGACAGTTCAAATCCGGAAGCCTTCGCTAAAACCAAGGTGGAACTGCACGCGGTGGTTGATTATCTGTACGAACACTCCGGGGATTACAGGCCGGATCAAGCGCCTGGAGCTGGCAGTGTTTCCAATGGTAAAAAGCTATTTAAAGAGATCGGGTGTATGGCTTGCCACGGGATTGACGACGTCACGTCCCACCACGCGGATTTCGCGCCTGACCTTTCATCGGTAGGAAGCAAATTATCAGCCTCCTTCGTTTATTCCTGGATCAAGAATCCCCAGCATTTTAATCCAGATACCCGAATGCCCTCCCTGCGTCTGTCCAATCAGGAAGCTTCCGATATCACCGCTTACCTGATGTCTAAGCGTAACAAGGATTTCGAGGAAGCCAACGCCCCCGAGGCCGATCCGGCCGTGCGGGATACGCTCATCGTGGATTACCTGAAGCCCCAAATGGGAATTCAAGGGGCCCAAGAAAAACTGGCCTCGATGGATGACGCCGGCAAGCAAATGTTCCTGGGCGAAAAAACCCTGAACAAATACGGTTGTTTCGCCTGCCATATGATCCAGGGTTTTGAGACCGCTCAGAGAATTGGGACCGAGCTTTCGACCTGGGGAACCAAGCGAGTCAGCCAGATTGATTTTGGTTTCACCGACCCGAAGGACATACCCCACACCCACGAGGGTTTTCTTGACGCGAAACTTAAAAACCCCCGCCTGTTTGACAAGGACAAGGTGGTGGCTTTCCAAGACAACCTCAAGATGCCGAATTTTTATTTAAATGATGACGATAGGGAAGCCATCATCACCGCGGTCCTGGGTTTGACGAACACCTATGTGCCGGATGAGATGACCGCCGGAATCCACGGCAACGGCCCCTTGCTAGAAAAGGGCCGCCGGGTTATCGCCAACTACAACTGCCGGGGCTGCCACTTGATCGAAGACCAGGGCGGAAAAATCCGCGCCTTGTATAAGGGAGAGGGGATTGATCTTTCCATGGCCCCGCCGAATTTACGCAAGGAAGGGGCTAAGATCCAAATCGACTGGTTCCATAACTTCCTTTTGAACGTCAAGCCCATCCGCCCGTGGCTTCATATCCGCATGCCGAGCTTTCCTTGGACGGATGAACAAATCAGCGCGGTCATCACTTATTTCAACTTGAAGGAAGACCAGGTTTTCCCCTTCAAAACCATCAAGGTGGACAAGCTCAAGGGCGAGGATTTGACCCAGACCAAGACCATGTTCGCTCAGCTCCAATGCCAGAAATGCCATATCTTCGGGGATAAAATTCCCGCCGACCTCTCTTCCGCCGCGCCGAATCTTTTCAATGTCCATGAGCGTTTAAAGCCGGACTGGGTGGTACAGTGGCTGAAAAACCCTAACGACTTGATGCCCGATACCCGGATGCCTGGTTTCTGGGCTCAACCGGAGGATATTTCACCGGTTCCTAAGTACTTCCATGGAGACTCTCCGAAACAGCGGGAAGCCCTGCGCAACTACCTGTTTAGCCTGGGCGGCGCGGCGTCCAACGATGAGGGCGAAAAAGTCGCCGTGAAAAAAACTAAGAAGCATTAATCCCGGTTTTGAGGGCTGTTGTTTTCGAGCTTCGCGCCGGGTAAATTGATTTTCTCAGTTCCCTCGAATGAATACCCGGATCATTATTTTTTCGGGTCGAGGGTGAAGGCACTGAAAGTAAACTCAAATAAACAGAGGAGACAGAAGATGAAATTAAATAAAGTTTTCGCCTTGATGATGATGGCGGCACTCGTGGCGGTGGCCGGTTGCGGGAGCAGTGACGATGATGATTTGACTTCCGGCGGGGGCAAAAGCGGAAGCGCCTCCTCGGCTCCAGCCGCGGCGCTGGGAACGGCTTCGATCGCCGGAAAAGTGACTTTAACGGGGAAGGCCCCCATCGCGGCTAAAATTTCATTCGACGCGGATCCCGTTTGCAAGTCCCAGCATACCGGCACGGCCAACGACCAGACGGTTGTCGCCGACGCCAAGGGCGACTTGGCCAATGTTTTCGTGTATGTCAAGGACGCGCCCAATACGGCCGCTCCAACGACGCCGGTAGTTCTAACCCAGCATGGCTGCTTGTATAATCCCCACGTGTTTGGCATTCAGGTCGGACAGCCTATGGAGATCGTCAATGATGACGCGACCCTGCATAACATCCATTGCTTGGCGGCGGTCAACGACAGCTTCAACGTGGGCCAGCCGACCCAGGGGATGAAGACGGACAAAAAGTTCGACAAGGCGGAGGTTTTGGTGCCTTTCAAGTGCGATGTTCACGGCTGGATGCATTGCTTCGGCGGCGTGGTGAACAACGCTTTCTTCTCTGTTTCCGGGACCGACGGGACCTTTAAAATCTCCCAGTTGCCGGCGGGAAGCTACACGGTGGTCGCGGTTCACGAAAAATACGGCGAATCCGAACCTCAAAAAGTTGACATTAAAGACGGCGAATCCAAGACTCTCGATTTCACCTTCGCCGCCAAGTAGCCTCAAGGAACATTTTGCTGTTTTTCATGGCTCCGGGATTCCGTCCCGGGGCCATTCTTTTTTGGGGTTGAAAAACCGATTAAAGGAAATTTGATTGGGCGACTTGAATTCAAAATTTAATCCAGGGCTCTACCTCTACGCTCTTATCACCGCGGGCTGTACCTTTGTGCTGCTGCTGGCGGGAGCTTTGGTGACCAGCACCGGATCCAGTTTAGCGGTCCCGGATTGGCCCCTTTCTTTTGGTAAATTTTTTCCCGAGATGAAGGGCGGGGTGTTGTTTGAGCACGGGCACCGCATGGTGGCGGGAACCGTGGCTTTGTTGACGCTGGGATTGGCGGTGATGACGCAAAAAACTGAAAATCGTTTGTGGGTGAAGCGTCTGGCTTGGTCCGCCATGGGGGCCATTGTTCTTCAGGCTGTTTTGGGAGGGGTCACGGTTCTTCTCCACCTTCCCACGCAGGTCTCCGTAGCCCACGCTGGGTTAGCCCAGGTATTTTTCTGCCTCATTGTGACCCTGGCGTTGGTGACTTCCAAGGGCTGGATCGAGGAAACTCCCGGGCGAATTATTCCCAACCCTCCTTCCCTCCGGCGTTGGGCCTTGGGGACCACGATCCTAGTTTATTTTCAAATTTTAATCGGCGCGGTGACCCGTCACAGCGGGGCGGGACTGGCGATCCCGGATTTTCCCTTAAGTTTTGGCGGACTCATCCCCGCAGACGGGTCTCTTTTGGTTCTTCTTCAATTCAGCCATACCCGGATTGGGGCGGCGCTGGTGCTGATATTTGTTAACGTCACCGCCTATCGGTTTTGTAAAAATTATCCGGAAGAGAAGGGACTTTTTTGGCCGGCAGCGGCCGCCGGATTGTTCGTTTGGCTTCAATGTTTTTTGGGGATGATGATTATCATTACCCAGAAAGCCATTGTGCCGACCTCCGTCCACGTTATTTTCGGCGCCGCCACCTTGGCCTCCATGCTGGTGTTGACGCTTAAGAGCTGCCAGCTTTTTAAAAAGGGAAACACCTTGTGAAAAATTTCCGGGATTACATCACCCTCACCAAGCCTCGCTTAAATTCTCTGGCGGTCCTTACGACTTTAGCCGGTTTCTACATGGGAAGTGTTCCACATCTGGACTGGGCGTTGCTCGGTTTCGCGCTTTTGGGGACCATCGGGGTGGCGGCGGGCTGCGGGGCCCTCAACCAATGGTTTGAGGGAGATGTGGACGCTCAAATGGCCAGGACCAAGAAAAGGCCCATACCTTCGGGGAGGCTGGCGGCTTCCAAGGCTTTCTGGTTTGGGATTTTACTCTCGATCCTCGGGTCGGGAATACTTTGGTGGTGGGTCAATGAACTTTCCGCGTTTCTCGGAATATGCGCCCTCGTTAGTTATATTATTTTTTACACGCCTCTCAAAAAAATAACGTCCCTTTCGACGGTGGTGGGCGCGGTGCCTGGGGCCATCCCGCCGGTGATGGGCTGGGCGGCGGCGCAAAACCAGATCGGCCCTGAGGGGTGGACGCTCTTCTTCATTCTTTTTTTCTGGCAGATGCCCCACTTTCTGGCCATCGGTTGGATCTATCGGGAGGATTACGCCAGGGCGGGTTTTCCCATGCTGGCGGTTTTGGACCCCAAGGGAGTCACAACCGGGCTCATGTCGGTAGCCTATGCCGCCGCCCTTCTGCCCATCTCACTTTTGCCCACTCACTTTCATATGGCCGGTCGGGTTTATTTTTGGTGCGCCCTTGTTTTAGGGTTGGGCTTCGTGTTTTATAGTTTTCAATTGGCCCGGGACAAAAGTGTGGCGAGAGCCCGCGGGTTGTTCTGGTACTCGATTTCCTATTTGCCCGCGCTTTTTCTCATCATGGTCCTGGACAAGGTGTAAGTGGAAAACTTGATTGAGGTTGAAAATTTAACCTTCCTCTACGGCTCTAAGACGGCGCTTTCGGGTTTGGCATTTTCCGTGGGCCGCGGGGAAATTTTTGGGTTTTTAGGCCCCAATGGCGGAGGCAAATCCACCACTTTTAAAATACTCTCCACGCTTTATTCCTGCCGTCCAGGCCAGATCAAGATGTTTGGCATGGACTTGTCCGAAAATAAAATCGCGATCCGCCGTAAAATGGGAATCGTTTTCCAATCGCCCGCCCTTGATAAAAAATTAAAGGTGAGGGAAAACTTGGAGCATCAGGGGCATCTTTATGGCCTTTCGGGCGGTGAACTCCAAAGGCGAATTGACCGTGATTTAAACCGTTTGAACTTGAAGGATCGGGAGAAAGATAAGGTGGAAACCCTATCTGGCGGTCTCCAACGGCGGGTGGAACTGGCCAAGGCCCTCTTGAATGACCCTGAACTGATGATTCTCGACGAGCCCTCCACGGGTTTGGATCCCGCCGCCCGGAGGGAATTTTGGGGACACTTGGAAACTCTGCGCCGCAGTCAGGGAATGACTGTTTTGGTCACGACCCACTATTTGGAAGAAGCGGACCGGTGTGACCGGCTGCTGATTCTGGATCAGGGGAAAAAAGTTGCCTTGGGAAATCCGGAAGAGCTAAAAGCCGAGATTGGCGGGGAAGTTTTGCGGATCAAGGCTAAAAATCCCGAGGCCCTGATGGGTTCCATTTCGGAAAAACTAAAGGTTCAAACCCTTTTAGTGGGAGGGCTGATTCAAATTGAACAACCCAAGGCCCATCATTTGGTGGCGCCGCTTTTAGACACTTTTTCTGGTGAAGTTTTAAGCCTCACCCTAGGGCCGCCCACCCTCGAAGATGTTTTTATTCACAAGACGGGGCGGCGTTTTTCAGAGGAGAAGGAATGAATTTTTGGCTGGTGGTCTATACTTTGTGGCAAAGGGAATTGGTGCGTTTTTACCGCCAACCCAGCCGGGTTGTTGGGGCGGTGGGAACAGCCCTGCTCTTTTGGATGGTCCTGGGAACGGGCATCGGTGGATCGGCTTACCGTGCTTATTTTTTCCCCGGTACCATCGTTATGAGCGTGATGTTCACCTGTATTTTTTCCAACGCTTCCATTATCGAGGACCGGCAGGCCGGTTTTCTTCAGTCGGTCATGACGGCGCCCGTCAGCCGGGCGGCCATCGTCATGGGAAAAATTTTAGGCGGGGCCACTCTTTCCACCCTGCAGGGGCTGGTGCTTCTGCCTTTCGCGGGAACGGTCGGGGCGAGGTTTGAAATGGGTCCGGCTCTGGGCCTGCTGGCGTCGCTTTTTTTATTATCCTTCGTCATTAACGCGGGAGGGTTTTGGCTTGCCTGGAAAAGCGAGTCCTCCGCCGGCTTCCACACCATTATGAACATGTTGCTGCTTCCCCTTTGGATGGCTTCCGGCGCGGTGTTCGCGGCAAGCCAATCCGAATGGCTTAAAATATTCATGAGCGTCAATCCTTTTACCTATGGCGTCGCGGGTGTTCGAAGGGGGCTTTTTCCCGGTTCGGATCTAAGCCAGCTTCCGTCGGCGCCTTTGAGCTTCGCCCTCTTGATAGGTTTTTCCATATTTTTTTATACTTTCTCGTCTTTAGTGGTTGAAAAAAGTGATGAAGGGAAACAAAAATGAAATCATCATCCCATCAAAAACAGTACTGGACGGTTGGGCTGGCCTTGATCGTGCTGGCCTTTTCCGGCTATCGGGTATGGGACTCCCGGCACTCGGATAAGTTTCAAACCAATGTGATGCAGGCTCCGGATTTTTCATTTCAGGACCAGTCGGGCCGTGTTTTTTCCAGCTCTGAATTAAAAGGGAAGGTCTGGGTGGTGGATTTCATCTTCGCCCATTGCGCCGGATCCTGCCCCCTTTTAAGCCAGCAAATGAAAAAACTCCAGACCGAATGGAAAGGAAATCAGGATTTAAAACTGGTGACTTTGACCGTTGATCCGGAGCGAGACACGGTCAAGACCTTAAAGACTTACGCGGATGACTTGAAGGCTGATGAAAATCAATGGGTTTTCCTGACCGGGCCCAAGCCCGACCTATACAAGGTGATTCGGGAAGGCTTCAAGGTGACGGCCATGCCGAACGAGGAAAAAATACCGGGATATGATTTTATTCACAGCACCCGGTTGATCCTCGTGGACGCCAAGGGCGTGGTGCGGGGACTTTATGACGGGGAGCAGGATGAAGATCTAAAAAAGCTGAACCAGGACGTGAGGTTTCTCATGAGTTCCCGGAGTAAATCGTGAGCCTAAATCTATTACCCTCAATCAACGCCTGCCTCAATGGGTTAAGCGCGATCTTATTGATGACAGGTTTTATTTTTATACGGCAGGGGAACCGCCAGGCCCACCGGGTTTGCATGGTTTCCGCCTTCGGGGTTTCGGTGGTTTTTCTTGCTTCCTACCTGATTCACCACGCCCTGGCCGGCATCATTTACTACCAAGGCCAGGGCTGGGTAAGGCACCTTTATCATTTCATCCTCACCACCCATACCATCTTGGCGGTTTTGGTTCCGGTCCTCGCCATTGTGACCCTCCGCCGGGCCCTCAAGGGTGATTTTGAAAATCACAAAAAAATTGCCCGAGTTACTTACCCCATTTGGCTCTACGTTTCGGTGACCGGGGTGGTGGTTTATTTCATGCTTTACCGGGATTTTTTGAGATAAAAATGATGACGCCCGTCATTGTTTTTTCATGCTGTTTAACCCACTATTGTTCATAGAGAAAGGGAGGGCCCATGAACGTCACCGAACAAGAAATGCAGGACATGGTTAAAAACGCTAAAAGCGTGGCTGTCGAAGGAATGCAGGACGAAAGCAAAATGGACCGGCCAGCCTACTCAATCCCCGCCCTTCTCCAATCCCGGGGTCTTAAGATTTATCCAGTGAATCCCAAAATACAGTCCTCCCTGGGAGAAAAAGCTTTTGAATCCATCAAGGATCTCCCCGTCAAGGTCGACATTCTCGATGTGTTCCGGAGGCCGGAGGTTATCCCAGCCTTGGCCGACGAAATCATCGCCTTGCCCGAATCCCTGCGGCCTAAAGCCGTTTGGCTTCAGACGGGCATCACCCATCCGGAAGCGGAAGCTAAATTAGAAAAGGCGGGGTTCCGGGTTGTCTCGGACGCTTGCTTGGGCGTAGTTGCGTCCCAAGTGCGCCATTCCTAAATCAACGGTGGGTTTTTGCTTGTACCTTCCCCGGCTGACAGTTCCAAACACCTTTTAAACCGGTTTAGTCTTCGAAATGCTAAGGAGAATTGGGACAAAAAATAGATTTTTTGGCCTAAAACCCCATTCCATCGGAGGTTAGAGTAGAATCGAATTATCACCGATGAATGGGGTTCCTGTGGCTTTTCAATTGACGAGTCGGGCGTTTAAAGAAGGCGAAATGATCCCGTCCCATTACACGGCGGACGGGGATGATGTCACGCCTCCTTTAGCATGGTCCAATGCCCCGGCGGAAACCAAAACGTTCGCTCTCCTTTGCTTGGACCCGGACGCGCCCAGCGGTTCCTTCTGCCACTGGGTGATTTACAACATTCCTTCCAGCGTCACGAATTTTCCCGAGGCTTTTCCCTCGCTTAACTCGCTTCCCAACGGCACCAAGCAGGGGATCAATGATTTTGGCGGCATCGGGTACCGTGGTCCCGCCCCTCCCAGCGGCGTCCATCGTTATTACTTTAAGCTTTACGCTTTAACCTCGGTGTTGGATCTGGAGGCCGGCGCCACGAAAGACCGCCTGGAAAAGCTGATGCAAAGGCGTATTGTGGCCGAGGCCCAACTCATGGGAAAATACGGACGGGCTTGACGATTCGTTCGAACGGGGGATTTATGTCTAAGATTTTTTCTAAATGTTTGGCCGGGTTTCTAACCGTCATCTTTTTTTCCCTTTCCGCTTCTACTCAAGCCGGTCCCAAAGTTAAATCCACCCTCCGCATGAAAAGCGCCTCTTTTCAAGACGGCCACATGATCCCGG
>CAZHFP010000054.1:8684-16249 GCA_964531065.1 uncultured bacterium | reverse complement strand
CAATGCATTCCCTACACGGACCGGCTCAATTACGTTTCCGCCATCATGAACAACGTGGGCTTCTGCAAGGCGGTGGAGCGCATGATGAAGATCGAGGTTCCTGAACGCGCCATTTATATCCGCGTCATCACGAGCGAGCTCAACCGCGTTATCGATCATCTGGTCTGCGCCGGGGCCAACCTGGTGGACATCGGGGCTCTCACCAATTTTTGGTATTCCTTCAACGTGCGCGAGAAGGTCTACAACATCTTAGAAAAACTTTGCGGCGCGCGGTTAACTTCCAGCTATACCCGTATCGGAGGTCTGTCCCGGGACGTTTATCCTGCTTTTGGAGAAGAAGTGACAGCCGTTTTGAAAGAAATCCGAAAAGGCGTCAAGGACGTGAAAAATTTGGTTTCCAAAAACCGAATCTTTCTCGACCGCACGAAGGACATTTGCGTTATCTCCAAGGAAAAGGCCATCGCTTACGGCTGGACCGGGCCGACCCTTCGGGCCAGCGGCGTGGACCATGATCTTCGCAAGGCTGAGCCCTATTACCATTACGAGGATTTCCAATTTGATGTAGCGGTTGGGAGCCGGGGAGATATCTTCGACCGTATTTTTGTGCGCTTCCTGGAGATCGAGGAATCAATCCATATTATCGAGCAGGCTCTGCGGAAGCTGCCGGGCGGGCCGGTCATGACCGGCGATAAAAGAGTGGCCCTGCCGCCCAAACAACAGACCTACGGTAATATCGAGGGGCTCATGAACCACTTCAAGATCATCATGCACGGCATTTGCCCCGAGCCGGGTATGGTTTATGACGCCACCGAGGCCGCCAATGGGGAATTGGGGTTCACGATTATTGCCGACGGATCGAAAAATCCCTACCGCATCAAGTGCCGGCCGCCCTGCTTCATGAATTTCGCGGCCTACCACGAGATGATCGAGGGAACCATGATCGCCGACGCGGTGGCGAATTTAGGGTCAATTAATATCATTGCCGGAGAACTTGACCGATAAATTTCAATTTGGAATTAGGAATTAGTAATTTAATTCCGCATTCCTAATTACTAATTAAACAAGGGAATGGAAATGGCCGTACAGTTCAAAAAAGAAACCCTGGAAGAATTCGAGGGTATTGCGAAACGCTATCCCGTGCGACGCGCGGCGCTTTTGCCCGCCCTGTGGCTAGCCCAGAGGGAATTCGGCTGGATCTCGACCGACGCCATGGTGGCCGTGTCCGACCTAGTGGGCTGTTCGCCCATTCAGGTGATGGAGGTCGCCGAGTTTTACACCATGTACCAGAAGAAAAAACCCGGTAAGTATCACTTGCAGGTTTGCCAGACCATTTCTTGCCTCTTGGCGGGTTCGGAAGAAATCAAAAAAACGGTTGAGCGGGTATTGAGTTTGGAGCCGGGGGAAACGACTCCCGACGGACAGTTCAGTTATCAATTGGTCGAGTGCCTAGCCTCCTGCCACACGGCGCCTTGCATGCAGGTGAATGACAACTATCACGAGAACTTGACGCCGCAAAACACCGAACAGCTTATCAACGAATTGAGAAAAAAATAATGATCGACTTTCAACCGCAATTAACCAAACGATTCGGCCTAAAGGACAGTCATACCTTGAAGGCCTCCCTAGAAACGGGCGGCTACGCTTCCCTGAAGAAGCTTTTTGCGCTGACACCTGAACAAGTCACCGAGGAAGTGAAGGCGTCGGGATTAAAAGGCCGGGGCGGGGCAGGTTTTCCCGCCGGCATGAAATATTCCTTCGTGCCCAAGAATTCGGGAAAACCAGTTTACCTGGTAGCGAACGCCGATGAGAGCGAGCCGGGAACCTTTACTGACAGGTTCGTCCTTTTGAACGATCCCCATTTGCTCTTGGAAGGAATCATCTGCGCCAGTTACGCCATCGGATGTCATACTTCCTATATCTATATTCGAGGAGAGTTCGCCCAGCAGTTCCATCGGTTGAACGAAGCGATCGAGGAAGCTAGAAAAGCCGGCTATCTGGGAAAAAACATCCAAGGTTCGGGTTTTGACCTGGAAGTCTACGTTCATCGCGGCGCCGGCGCCTACATTTGCGGGGAAGAGACGGGCTTGCTGGAATCGCTCGAGGGCAAAAAAGGCATGCCCCGCATCAAGCCGCCCTTTCCCGCGGTCTCCGGGCTTTTCGCCTGCCCCACCATCGTCAATAACGTGAAGACGCTGTCCTCGATCCCTTGGATCATCGAAAACGGAGCCGCCGCTTACGCGGGCCTGGGCACCAAGGAATCTCCCGGCACCCATATCTTCGGACTTTCGGGCCATGTGAATCAGACGGGTTATTGGGAGATGCCTTTTGGCTTGCCCATGATGGAATTTATCGAAAAAAATGGAAAGGGCGTGAAGGGCGGAAAACTCAAGGCTGTCATTCCCGGAGGCTCCTCCTGTCCCGTTTTGACCGCGAAGGAATGCGAGGATCTGACCCTCACTTACGAGAGCATGAGGGACCACAAGACCATGTTCGGCACCGGTTGCGCCATCATTATGAATGAGCATACGGACATGGCTAAGATTCTCAAAAACCTCACCCATTTTTATCGGGATGAGTCCTGCGGCCAATGCACGCCTTGCCGTGAAGGCAGCGCCTGGGAGGATAGGATCATGAAAAAAATATTAGCCGGGGAAGCGACGACCAAGGAATTGGACCTGATGCTGGAAATCGCCGACAACATGGAGGGAAAGACCATCTGTGTCTTCTCCTCAGCCCTGGCCTTTCCGGTGAGGAGCTTTATCAAGAAGTTCCGCGAGGATTTCGAAAAGTACTGTCGGCCGTCAACGGTTTCTGTTGCGGCCGAAATTAGAAATTAATAATGAGGAATTAGGAATTGGCGAAAATAACTATCGACGGAAAACCTATGGAAGTGCCGGACGGAACCAACGTTCTGGAAGCGGCCCTGTCCAATAACGTGCCCTTGGAGCATTTTTGCTATCAGCGCTATCTGCCGGTAGCGGGCAATTGCCGCACCTGCATGGTGGAAATCGAGGGGCCCAAGGGCCCCATGTTGACCGTGGGCTGCAACACCAAGGTTTCCGAGGGCATGGTGGTCCACACCCTGTCTCCCAAGGCCAAGGCGGCGCAAAAAAGCGCCTTGGAATTTCTTCTATTAGATCATCCGCTGGACTGCCCGGTCTGCGATAAGGCGGGGGAGTGCAAGCTTCAGAACCAATATATGGAATACGGCCTTTACGATTTTCGCCGGGGCGTGCCGCGGGATTTTAAGGGCGGAAAAGATTTGGATATCGGCGAGCATATCATCCTGGACCAGGAACGCTGCGTGTTGTGCACGCGCTGTATCCGTTTCGTGGACGAGGTTCCTAAAACATCGGAGCTGGGCATTGTGAATCGGGGCCACGACTCCACGATCTCCATCTTCCCGGACCGCCGGCTGGATAACGCCTATTCGGGCAACGTGACGGACATCTGCCCCGTCGGCGCCCTGACTCTCAAGGAATTTCGCTTCAAGCAAAGGGTTTGGTTTCTGAAAAAGACCGAGTCCATCTGTCATGGCTGCGCGCGGGGCTGCAACATCACGGTGGAACACAACAAGGGAAAAATTTTCCGCTTCATGCCCCGGGACAACTCGGAGCTCAACAAGAGCTGGATCTGCGACGAGGGCCGGTTCTCCTTTAATTACTTCCAGGAAAACCGCCAGGAGGAAGTCAAACTAGGCCAGGAGACGAGGAACCTTTCCGAGGGGATCGAAACCTTGGTCAAGCTTTTGGCAGGCGTTTCGCCGGACGAAGTGGCCGGCATCGCCTCGCCCGCCGGCGGTCTTGAGGACAACTATTTGATGAAAAAGCTCTTCGAGAAAAGATTCAAGGCGAAAAACCTGGCCGCGCCTTTTTGGGGAAAACCGGGAGTGGAAGACCCCATCCTCCGATTAGCGGATAAGACCCCGAACCTGCAGGGATTGAAATTGCTGGGGATCGACACGGAAGGAACGGACCTACTCTCCCGGATTGAGAAGGGTGACTTTAAGGCCGTGATCGTGATGCATAACAATCCTTTTGGTCAGGATGAGGCGAGGGCCAAAAGGGTTTATGGCAAGGTGAAGCATTTGATCGTCCTTTCGGTCCACCAAACAAAAACGGTGGAGAGGGGCTCGATGGTTTTCCCCTTAAGGACCTTTATCGAAAAAAACGGGACCTTCGTGAACGCGACCAGCCGCCTCCAGAAATTCAAGCAAGCCATCGAACCCGAGAATCAGGATGTGATCGAGGCCTCGTTATGGATCTGCCGTTTGGCCAAGGCCCTCCAAGTGGAAGGATTTGATTTCGAGGATGCGCCCTCGGTCTTTAACGCTATGGCGAAGGAAATTAAATTATTAAATGGTTTATCCTTTAGCTCGATCCCGCCCACGGGCAAGGTTTTGGACCTGCCGCCTGTCGCCGCGGAGCCTTTTCAAGGCATCAAGGCTCAGCCAAACGTATTGGGGAAGAAGGTTTAATGGATAACCAAATCTTCGCCCTTATCAATATCGCGGTCATGACAGGACTCATGTGGTTTATCCCACTGCAGTTCATCCCTTTTTTCATTTGGCTGGAGCGGAAGGGAAGCGCGATCATCCAAGACCGCATCGGGCCTAACCGCGCGGAAATTTTCGGCGTCCGCCTTTTCGGCATGGTTCATAATTTCGCGGATGTTATCAAGCTTCTGATGAAAGAAAATATCACGCCTTCCCACGCCAACGGGTTTTATTATCTGCTGGCGCCCTTTTGGTCCATGACCGTGTCGCTTTTGCCGCTGCTGGTGATCCCCTTGGCCGCGCCGATAGAACTGGCGGGCCACACCATCCGCTTTCAAGCGGCGAATTTCAGCGTGGGTGTTCTCTATATTTTATCCATTACCAGCATGGGGGTTTTCGGGGTGATCCTGGCGGGCTGGGCCTCGAACAATAAATTTTCGCTTCTGGGCGGGCTCCGTTCCTCCGCGCAAATGATTTCCTACGAACTGTCCATGGGATTGGCGGTCGTGGGGCTTCTGATGGTTTACCAGGGGGTCCAAATCGATGGCATCGTTGAAACCCAGGGACGGCTTTTGACGCTGGCGGGGCACCCTCTGCCCCTGCCCAACTGGGGCATCTTTCTTCAGCCGGTTGGGTTTTTTATTTTTCTGGTCGCCTCCTTCGCTGAGACCAACCGCAATCCCTTTGACTTAGCTGAAGGGGAGTCCGAATTGGTCGCGGGTTATCACATTGAATATTCCAGCGTGAAATTCGCGCTCTTCTTCATGGCCGAATATTCCAACATGGTCGTGGCGGCTTTCCTTATCTCGACCTTATTTCTTGGGGGCTATCAGGTGCCATTCGCCTCAACCCAAGACCTTCTTCAAAAGCCCCAATTAGCCCTTTTGTTATTGTGCGGCGGAGGGATTCTCGGGGGGGGATTTCTGGGTTCTATCTTCTATTTGAGCGCCAAAGACCAAAGAAGTCTCCATACCGGAATGAAACGTTGGGAACCCTATCTATTCGCCGGCCTGGGGTTTGGCCTCGCGGGGCTGGCGTTGATTCTTATGGTTATCTCCTTTAACTTTTCTTTTCCTGTTTGGGCTCCGGGTGTTTTAACGGCCTTACTCCAAATGATTTGCCTCCTTCTCAAAGTTCTTTTCTTTTGCTGGCTTTTCGTTTGGGTGCGCTGGACCATGCCGCGGTTTCGTTATGATCAGCTGATGAACTTGGGCTGGAAGCTCATGCTGCCCTTGGCCTTGCTGAACCTGCTGGTAACGGGGGTTGTGCTGTTGATTCAGAATTAGCTGACAGCTGATAGCTGTCGGCCAAATCTTTTAAAGAGGTTTTAGATGAAAGTTGTTGAGCGTCCTGAAATGAAAACGACGGAACGGTTGTATATTGGCGAGGTCCTGAAGGGGCTTTTCGTGACGATGGGCCACGTCCTGAAAAATTTAAGAAATCCCCAGGGGATGCCCGTGGTATTTTTTCCGGAACAGCAAAAGGACCTGCCACCCGCCACCCGGGGCCGGCACCGTTTGATGAAAAGGGAAGATGAATCGCCCCGCTGCACGGCCTGCATGCTGTGTGCCACGGCTTGCCCGGCGGAGTGCATCCATATTAAAGCCGCTGAATCGCCCGATCCGAACATTGAGAAATTGCCGGAAAAATTCGAAATCGACATGCTTCGTTGTGTCTTCTGCGGCTTTTGCGTGGATGCCTGCCCCCTGGACGCCATCCGCATGGACATTCCCGAAATCGCCATCGCGGGCTATACCCGCGAGAGCTTGGTCTATAAGAAGGAATTTTTAATGGACCACGACAACAAGGATATCGTCGCGGATTATAATCCGCCGCGGCCCGTGATCTGGACGCATGGTCCCCACGCAAAACCATGAGAGGCGGTTATCAGCCGTCAGGTCTCAGCTGACAGCTGAAAGCTAAAGGAGTTTTTAATGTTAGAAGCGGTGGTTTTTTACATCTTAGCGGCGGCCCTGCTGGTCTTCGGATTGTTGGTGATTACCCGCACCAACCCGATCGGCTCCGCCCTGTCCATGGTGGGCGCTTTCGCGGCTTTGGCCGCTCTTTACGCGACCCTGTCGGCTTCGCTGGCGGCGATTATTCAAATTTTGGTTTATGCCGGGGGCATTATGGTCCTCGTCATCTTCGTCATCATGTTATTGAACCTGGCGCCGGAGGATTTGAAGCCCCTCAAAGTTCAGGCCGTCCGGCTGGTCCTGGCCCTGCTTTTAGTTTTGGGGGTGGTGCTGGGCCCGCTGTTTCTAACCGTTTTTCCCTCAGGCGAGTGGAAGATGGCGGAAATTTCCTCGGATTTTGGAAACATCCGTTCAGTAGGCGAAAAAGTTTTTTCAGAATATTTGTTTCCCTTTGAAATGCTTTCCTTGCTTTTGTTAACGGCGGTCGTTGGGGCTTTGGTTTTATCGAAAAGGAAACTGTGAATCTGGTTAGAAACTAGGAATGCGGAATTAGGAATTTAATTTTTAAAGGAAGTTTAGGCGTGGAATTACTTTATCCAATAACACCTAACCATTATCTTTTTCTCTCCGCCCTTTTGTTCGGGGTGGGTATCGCTGGAGTTTTGACACGGCGGAATTTATTTATATCGCTGATGTCGCTGGAACTGATGCTCAACGCGGTTAATTTGTCTTTCATCACCTTCTCCCGGATCAACGGGGACTTGGCAGGGCACGTGATTGTTTTATTCGTGGTGGCGGTGGCCGCGGCGGAAGCCTGCGTGGGGCTGGCCATCGTGATCGCTCTTTTCCGGTTGAAGGAAACAGTTGATTTGGATTTGTTTAAGAGCTTAAAAGGATAAAAAATGTTTACCGCAAAGACGCCAAGAACGCCAAGTAAGGCGAAACAGACTGACTTGAAAACAAGTTCCCAAAAGAAACATTTTATGTTTTTGGATTCAAAAGGATTTCTTGGCGAACTTGGCGTCTTGGCGGTGAATCTTAAGTTTTTGAGGCCCCAATGTTAAAACTGGAACATTTTCAAAATATCGCCCTGGTTAATTACGGCTGGATCTGGCTCATCGCGGCGGCTCCCCTTTTAGGTGCATTCCTCAACG
>CAZHFP010000054.1:0-8584 GCA_964531065.1 uncultured bacterium | reverse complement strand
TACGGCTGGATCTGGCTCATCGCGGCGGCTCCCCTTTTAGGTGCATTCCTCAACGGGATCCTGACCCTTCTTTCGTCTCGGAAGGTTTTTTCTGTTTCCCAAGGAATTTACGGAACGATCGCTTGCGGTGCGGCGATTCTCTCCTTTGTCTTCGCTTGGTTTACTTTCCTGCACTTCAACAGTTTGCCGGAAAACAGCTTATTGGTGCAGGAGTTGTTCGATTGGATAAATTCGGGCGCTTTCCAGGTCAACATGAACTTTCAGTTGGACGCCCTTTCCATGGTGATGGTGGTTTTCATCACTTTTGTCTCAAGCCTGATCCATCTTTATTCAGCCGGTTATATGAAGGATGATCCGGGCTTTGGCCGTTATTTCACTTTTTTAAATCTGTTTTTATTCTCCATGTTGGTTCTCATCATGGCCCAGAATTTATTGGTTTTATTCCTGGGTTGGGAGGGGGTCGGTTTTTGTTCCTACCTTCTCATTGGTTTCTGGTTTGAGGACGAAGCCAAGGCCAACGCTGGGAAAAAAGCCATTATCGTCAACCGTATCGGGGACGCTGGTTTTCTCGCGGGGCTCCTGATGGTTTTCGCTTTAGCCGGCACCTTTAATTTCAACGACCTCCAAACGCACAAGATGGTTTTTACCAGTCTGACGGCCACGATCGTTTGTCTTTGCTTCTTTTTTGGGGCCGCGGGAAAATCCGCCCAGATTCCACTCTATATATGGCTTCCCGACGCTATGGCGGGGCCCACGCCTGTTTCCGCCCTGATCCACGCCGCGACGATGGTGACGGCGGGTGTTTACCTGGTGGCCCGGCTGCATTTTCTTTTCGTACTGGCGCCATGGGCCTCCATGGTGGTGGCGGTGATCGGGGTCTTAACCGCTCTTCTGGCGGCCACTATCGCGGTGACTCAAAATGACATTAAGAAGGTCCTGGCCTATTCCACTATTTCCCAATTGGGTTTTATGTTCCTTGGCGCGGGGGTCAGCGCCTATAGCGCGGGAATCTTTCATTTGATAACCCATGGATTTTTCAAAGCCTGTCTTTTCCTGGGGGCGGGATCGGTCATTCACGCCATGAAGGGGGAACAGGACATCCGAAAAATGGGCGGGCTTTTAAAACATATTCCCCTCACCAGTCTTTCGTTTCTTCTGGGATGGATCGCCATTTCCGGAATTCTTCCCCTGTGCGGGGGTTTTAACAGCAAGGACGAGATTCTCTGGCGGGCTTTGGCCACGCCCAATTCGGTTTTTCCCATACTCCCCGAGATTCTTTACTTTATCGCGCTGGCGACGGCTTTTCTGACGGCCTATTACATGACCCGCTTAGTAGTGTTGGTTTTTTTTGGCGAGTATCGAGGAGATAAGGAGGTCTTCGAGCACCTGCACGAATCGCCCCGGATCATGACCCTACCCCTTTTTGTTTTAGGGATTGGCTCCTTGGTTTCCGGATGGATCGGAATGCCCGAAGCTATCGGCGGCGGGAACGCCTTGGGCAGGTATTTGGACCCGCTCTTTCACCTCTCAACCCTGGAGCCGGACGGGGTTTCCGGCAAAATGGAGCCGCTGCTGATGTTGTTGTCGTTTCTGGTGGCGATCTTGGGCGCCCTTCTGGCTTGGTATGTTTACGGTTTGAAACATGTCTTGAGTCAGAAGTTGTTTAAATTGATCCCCGGCGGCAAAAAAGCAATCGAACAAAAATATTACGTGGACGAGCTTTACGATGTCACTGTGGTGAGATGGGTCAGGGGATTGGCCCATTGGGTTTCTGACCGGTTGGTGGAACAGCTTCTGATCAACCGGCTGATCGAAGCTCTGGTCCAAGGTCTTGTCATGGCCGCCAAGTTTTTTAAAAAACTGCAGGTGGGATTGGTCAGGGTTTACTTGGCTTATGTGGTGGCCGGGGCAGGATTGTTAATTTATTTAATGTTGCATTGAAGCCGCTGTCTATCGTTTTGCTCTTTGTCATCAGCGGACGACGGAGAGCGGAGGGCGGACGACGGATTTTAAAAGGGGTTTGAAAGTGATTTTATCCATTCTTATCGGATTGCCGGTTTTGGGAGCGGTCTTGGCGGCTCTTTTCCCTCAGGGAAAGGTCGCGAAGACCCTTTCGCTTTTGGTGTCCCTGATTACCTTTGTCTTTTCCCTGGCCCTTTACAGCGGATTTGATCTCTCGGACGGGGGATTCCAATTCAAGGAAGAGCTTCCCCTGGTTCCCCGGCTGGGCATCCATTACAGCGTGGGCATTGACGGCCTTTCCCTGTGGTTGATCTTGTTAACGACTTTTTTAACTCCCCTGGTGATATTGGGAAGCTTCCGGGCGGTGGAAAAAAACGTCCGGGGGTTTTACGCCTGCCTTCTTTTGTTGGAATCCTCAGTGGTGGGGACTTTAGCCTCAACCGATCTCTTTCTGTTTTATCTTTTTTGGGAACTGATGTTGATTCCCGCTTTTTTCCTCATTGGGGTTTGGGGCGGGCCGAACCGCGTTAAGGCGACAATGAAGTTTGTGCTTTTTACCATGTTCGGGTCCCTGCTCATGTTGGTTGCCCTTCTCTATATGACCCATGAGGTTAAAAGCTTCGAGTACGCCAAACTCTTTGAGCATTTTTTTCCGGAGGACGTTCAATTCTGGTGCTTCTTGGCTTTTGGTTTAGCCTTCTTCATCAAGGTGCCTCTTTTCCCGTTTCACGGCTGGCTTCCCGACGCTTACACGGAAGCTCCCGCCGGCGCCACGGTCATGCTTTCTTCGGTCATGGTGAAACTGGGCGCTTACGGCCTCTTGCGCTTTTGCATTCCTTTGTTTCCCACCGCCGCCAAAAGCTTCGCCCCTTGGATTATGATCCTGGCCCTGGCGGGGATTGTCCATGGAGCCCTCATGGCGTCGATTCAAACCGACTTTAAACGGCTGGCCGCCTATTCCTCTCTTTCCCATATGGGAATGATCCTATTGGGGATATTTACATTTTCCCTCACTGGGCTCCAAGGCGGTGTTTTTCAAATGGTCAGCCACGGTGTTTATATGGCCGGGATATTCCTTTTGATCGGCATGCTGGAACAAAGGCGCCAGTCCCACGAGATGGAATCTTTCGGCGGAATCGCGAAAGTGGTTCCGGTCCTTTCGGCTGCTTTTCTTTGGATGATGCTAGCGGCGGCGGGTCTACCGGGATTCGCCGGTTTTACCGGCGAGATATTGATACTGGTTTCGGTCTACCAAACCTATCCCTTGCTGGCATTAGCCGCCATTTCCGGGTTTGTCCTATCCGCCTGGTATCTTTTCAATTTTTACGGGAAGGTTTTTCTGGGTCCAGTTAAGAAAAAGGAAAATTTAAAATTGACCGACCTTTCCTGGACCGAAGGGCTGGCCCTTCTGCCGCTGATCCTCACGGTGGTTTGGCTGGGCCTTAACGCTAATTTTTTCCTAAGGCCGATGGAAAAAACATTGCAAATGAGCGTCATTGAAAAACTGAAGCCTCCGCCCGTCATGACGGATTTCGCCGCCCAACAGCGGCGCCTTCAGGAAGAAATGGAAACAGGTAAAAAGAAAAGATAGCCGGAAATCGTGTAACCGCCAAGACGCCAAGTTCGCCAAGGAAGGCGAAAAGAATTATTTTGAACAGTTAAAGTTAAAAAGGTGGTTTCGTGTTGAACCATGTTGATGTTTTTAAAAATATTAGGTTTTCTTGGCGGACTTGGTGTCTTGGCGGTGAAATTGAATTTAAATTTTGAGGTTTAAATGAATTCATTACCCTTGGAATTAACGGCGCTTCTTCCCCTTTGGATTGTCGCGGCGGGAGCTTTGTTTCTTTTGCTGATGGAGGTCACGCTTCAGGAGGAGGGAAGGAAGATCGCCCCCCTTTTGGCGGGGACCTTTTTGGTTTTATCCCTGGGTTCGGTTTTTCACCTTTTATCCCTTCCTGGCATGCCGGGCCCTCTTTTTAATGGAACGGTGGTGGTGGATTTATATTCCCTGACCTTGGAGGGCGTTTGTTTATTATCCGCCCTCTTGACCTGCGTTTTTTCTTCCGGATATTTAAGGCGGGAAAAAGCCGTGACGGGCGAATATTATGCTTTGCTGCTGCTGGGGACCGCGGGAATGTTGACCCTCGTTCTGGCGGCTGAGTTTTTAACCTTCTTTGTCGGACTGGAACTGATGTCGCTGGCGGGCTACGTGCTGGCGGGATATTTCCGGGTTCAGGAAAGATCCACCGAAGCGGCTTTGAAATATTTTATGCTAGGAGTCTTCGCTTCCGCATTTCTGCTCTACGGAATCGCTTTTCTTTATGGAACTTCCCACACAACCCATTTTTCTGAACTCCGGCACTTTTTAGAGCAGGGGAACACAGGTTCGATGTTCGTCCAGCTGGGAGCCGCCCTGTTGTTGGTGGGGTTGGGATTTAAAGTCGCTCTGGTGCCCTTTCATGGATGGGCGCCGGATGTTTATGATGGAGCTGCCGCCCCCGTGTCGGCTTTTCTCTCTACAGGGCTAAAGACCGCGGCTTTTGGGGCCTTCGCCCGAATTTTCACCGAAGTCTTCGGCCTTCCGGGCAGTTGGTCGTTGGGCTTGATGGTTTTGGCCGTTCTCACGATGACCTTGGGAAACCTGGGAGCCTTGGCCCAATCCAGCGTCAAAAGAATGCTGGCCTATTCCAGTGTGGCCCACGCGGGTTATCTTTTAGTGGGTTTATCCGCGGCCTCCCTGGCTCCCGCCGATGAGATGGAAAGGGCGGTGGCTTTCTATCTGTTGGCCTATACCTTTATGACCGCGGGGGCCTTCGGCTGGATCGCTTGGGCGGCGGGCGCGGGAGAAACCAAAACCGGAATCGAGGACATCCGAGGTTTGGGATTACGGCAGCCCTGGATAGGGATTCCGATGGCGATATTCATGTTTTCCCTGGCGGGCATGACGCCGACCGCGGGATTCTTCGGGAAATATTTTCTCTTTAAACTAGCGGTGGATCATGGGCTGCTGGGCCTGACGGTCGTGGCAGTCCTCAATAGTTTCGTCTCAGCTTACTATTATTTGAGAGTGGCGGCCTTTCTTTATATGAAACCCCTGGAAGGGAAGCAGGCTGATTTAATTCCCAGCGGCTTTGGTTTACGCTTGACCTTTTTTCTTTGCGCCCTGGGAACCCTGGCCGCGGGGTTCTTAAAGTTTCCTTTTTAACGTTGCGCCAAAACGTTTTAAGGTTTGCTGAATGAATTGGGGACGATTGAAACCATTGCCGTCGACTTCACAAAATATACAAGTTATTGATTTGGTCCGATCCCTCGCGATTGTTTTAGTCTTGGCCGACCATTTATTCCGGACCATCCCTCTCCCCGACGCGCAGCCTTTCCGCTGGATCTCCATGCACCTGACGGGCGGCGGCGCCGTGGGTGTTTTCATGTTTTTTGTCGTTTCCGGATATTTAATCACGAAGATCATTGATCAGGGCCCGGGAGGGCTGGTGAATCCCGGGTGGAAATGGTTTTACGCCCGGAGAGTGGGGCGGATTATTCCTCTTTTTTTGGTACAAGTATTTTTAGGTCTCTTCATGATTGTGGTTTTATCCGCGGCGGCGCTCAATGATACCCGCGATTATATTTATTGCTTTAAGCCCCCCGGGGATCCGGCTGATCCCGTTTTTTGGACATCCCTATTCACCTTTACCGTGAATTGGGTCGGCGCTTTTTCGGCCTGGCAGAATATGGGAGCCCATTGGAGGATATTTTGGTCGCTGTGCATCGAGGAGCAATTTTATCTTTTCTACCCCATCCTTTTGGGTTTTCTGGGAAGCCGGAGCCGTCTTACGAGAGCGGCGTTTTATTTAATCGCGGCGTGTTTTTTATTTAAGTTTTGCCCCTTTCTTGGATTCGGCGTCGCCGCGAACGCCTCGAGGATGTACGTGGCTTCCTACAGCCTGATTGCAGTTGGAATTCTTCTCTACCTGACCTGCCGCCGTTATGAATCTTTTTGGCGGGCTCGCCCGGGATGGTGCTGGCTGGCGGTTTTTTTGGGATTGGCGCTCCTTTCTCCCGTTTTTTGGTATCCCTTTGAGGGGTTCACTTGGATTTTTCGGGAGCTATTTTTAGGCCCCGGTTTATTTTTATTCCTTTTAGGCGGAATTCACCTCGCCTTTTTTAAAGCCAGGTTTCTCGCGGTTCTCGCCTTGCCGGGAAAATACAGCTACGGCATTTATTTACTCCATGTCTTGGTTTTGTTTTTTATCCATTCCTTCCTCTGGTACTTCAACAATCTCATGGCCTTGTTTTTATTCACCGCTATCTGCACCGGGGTGGGGGCCATTTCCTACCGGTTTTTCGAGGTTCCCGCCAACCGGGCTGTCCGGAAATGGTTCGGGTTTAAAGCTCGATAACTTTTAAAAATCGATTCCACAAGTGGGATGATAAGCTTTCGGGGGGCGGGGAAAGCTCCGGGAGGCTTGGAATTGAGCGCCGAATATTACCCGGCCATGATTATGGTAGAATTTTTACTCCGTTTGATTCCGATTAAAGGTTCGGGGCCGTCCGGTTCGGGATCCAACTGGGGAAGGTTAGGGAAAGGAGGGTTGGTATGCCCCAATTCTCAATAGGAATAAATTCGAAGTAAAATTGGGACGATGCCAACCCCATTAGCAGGATGATGAAAAAGTCCAAGAATCGGACTTTTTCTTATTTTCGTCGCTCATCACCCTTTGGAAAACAAAGGGTTAAATACGATTAGCTCCAACCCCGTGGCTGCTGACAGGGTGCAAAAACACTTTTTCAGCACCCTGTTAGAAAATTTTCAAAAGGAGAGTTGGCATGAAAGTCATCGCCGATCTTTGCGTTGTACCATTGGGAGTTGGTGTTTCGGTGTCCGAATATATCGCGGCCTGCGAGAAGGTTTTAAAGAAGGCCGGCCTCAAAATCCATCTGCACGCCTACGGCACTAATATTGAAGGCGATTGGGATAAAGTATTTAAGGCGATTAAACGTTGCCATGAGGTGGTCCATCAAATGGGCGCTCCCCGCATTACCACGACCTTAAAATTCGGAACGAGAACCGACAGGCATCAAACCATGGAAGAGAAAGTTAAAAGTGTTAAAAGGCGGTTGTCCCGCCGTTAACCACCCCGCACGCCGCAGGCGAATGGGACGGAGATACCGGGGAAGTTTGCGTGAACCCAACGGTTCGACGCTCATTCCTTCGTCAAGTGACTTTTTCAAGAACGAGGGATATAATTTTTCAATCTTGGCCGAATTTTATACTTGGTTTAAATCCATTCATCGAAGGGGATTGTTCATGAAGCGAATTTTTTTAGGTTTGGTGTTGATGTTCTTGGCCCATTCCTTGGCCGGGGGAGAAACACTCCAGCCACCCGTACCCACTGATCCGGGAGCAAGTTTAGATATTTTGCCCCCTCCGCTGGATTTAGACCAGCTGACTCCCGTGACCCTGCCCAGCGCCCCGGGCGCCGCCCCTTCCGCGGCGGGACTGACCCCGCAAGCAGCCGCGGTTTTGAAATCGTTGGACGACGCCCAGCCGACCCCGACTAAAGTTCCCGAGAAGCCGCAAGCCGCGGCTCCCACGAGCACGCCCTTGGCTTTGGCCGCGACCCCAACTCCGGAGGCCGCCGCGAAACCAGCGGTGTCTCCAGCCGCATCGCTTGGCGCTTTCGCCGATTATTTTCCCACGGCGAAGGGAACCAAGTGGTCCTATGAATATTTAAAACCCGCGCCCGGTGAAGAGGCCAAGAAAACCCGAATCGTGGAATCTCTGGTGCAGGAACCTGCGGCCGGTGGCGGCCTCAACGCGTTGTTTAAAATCACAGAGGGGGACAAGAGTTCCCAGGAAAAATATTTTCTTTCGGCGGACAAAATCGCGCGGTTGGCCAAGGATGATCAGGCCCTGACCGATGATTTTGTGTTCCAATTTCCGGCCAAAGGGGCTGTCGTCCGCTGGATGAGCGGGGGGAACTATTTCAAGGCTTCCTTTGGATCGGCTCAGGTTTACCAAAAAACCTATCCCGATTGCGTGATCGTGACTGAAAAAACAAAGTCAGCCACGGTTATTTTTTACTATGCCAAGGTTATCGGTTTGGTGGCGGTTGAGGTTTACGGGAAAGGCATGAAGCTGGACCAAACTAAATCTATCGCCTTGGTTCAGGGACCGGCCTAAGAGATTCCGGGCTCCGGTCAATTTTTTGTCTTTGACTATATCGTTTTCGAGCCCCGGAGGGGCTCAACTAGGTCCACCCAAGCCCGGTCCACCGTTTGATTAGGATTTTCCCAAAAAATTGTGGTTTAGGCCTTTAGAAACCGCAACCGCTTGTAAAACATTAAAGGGCTTCTCCGTCTAAAACCCGTTGATTTTTATGGCTGGTTCAGCCTCAAAATGGTTGCGAATTCCAAGCTCCAGCGGGTATCATGCTTTCCCTGCCCCGTTTGAACATTATTGGCAATATCAAATGGACAACAGGGCAAGTCATTTTCTCCTCTTAACTGATGTTTGAGAAATGGCTGATATTAAATCCCCTGTGGTTTTGCGATGGATTCATTAATTTTTTAGGAGGAAGTTTTCAATGGAAAATGAAATTATTATCGGAATCGGCGGAGCGGC
>CAZHFP010000053.1:13037-16754 GCA_964531065.1 uncultured bacterium | reverse complement strand
GCCATTGCACGGCCTGTTTTACCGCCAAATATCCCGTCCCCTTCGATGAGGAAACCGAGAAATACAGCCTTGAAGTGAACAAATGCTAAACTTCAGGTGACAGGTTTCAGGTGTCAGGAAATTCGCAAACCAAAAACTGACCGGTTATAGCTGCCCGCTATTCCACTAGTCCGCGACAACCTTATTTCGCCCGCCGTCCTTGGCCCGGTACAGCGCCTGGTCCGCTTTTTTGATGACGCTTTCGTAGTCCTGACTGCTTTTGGTTGCGGAGGCGACCCCCACGCTGATGGTGATATGGACTCCCTTGCCCAGCGGAATGGGTTTCTTCGTGAAAAAATCCACCGCCTTTTCCTTCCGACGCTTCTGGTTGCGCAGCCTGAATTTTCTCTTTTCGAGCGTTGACCGGGTTTTGTCCATCATGTCTAAGGCCTCTTTCACCTGGTTCCCCTCGAAAACAGCGCAAAATTCTTCCCCGCCGTACCGGTAAACCCGGAATCCCAAATGTTCTTCCAAATGCTGGGCCACCATTCGAAGCACGTTGTCCCCCTCCGCGTGGCCGTAGGTGTCATTAAATTTTTTGAAATGGTCGATATCTACCATGGCCAGGGTGAACTCACCGGTGAGGGTGTGGAGGCGCTCGTCGAGGGCCTGGCGGTTGGGAACGCCCGTTAACACGTCCTGATAGACCTTTTTCCAATACATATGCAGGATGGAATGCAGAAGGATCAAGGTGATGGCGGTGAAAGAAATAATGAGGTAAAAAACCGTCTCGGCCCACTTGGGCGTCTGCCAGGGGGAGGTGGCGGAGAGGCCGGTTTGAACGGCGAAGAGAAAGGGGATCAGGGTCACCGCGAGGGAAAGCAGGAAGGGTTTAATCTTTAGGTCGGGCTGAAAAAAGACTACTAAAAGAAAAGTTCCCGCGGTGGCCCATGTCAACAGGGGAATTTTGTAGTTTTTCACTCCCGGCGGGTCCGTTGTCCAGAAAAATATTTTCTCGTAAATATCCGGGGCCCACTGAAAAAGACAGGCGAACAACAGATAAGGAACCAGTGAGAGAAGGAATCTCGCCAGGCTTTTATCGCTCCAGAGCCGGTTCTCCTTTAGCGAAAAGATGACGCCAAGCGACAAAGGAAACCCCGTGCCGATCACTTGAATAAATACACCCCGATGGGTTCCGGCCGGCGGGTGAAGAAAAAGATAATAAAACACCAACAAGAACCCCGCCGCCCAAAAAATCCTGGTTTGGTTGATCTGCCAGCCCAGAACGGCGATCAGGGACAATCCCAAATAAGGGGCGAAGACGAGAAAGTTGTGGATGGGGGAGGTGGCGTTTGTTTCCGAACCTAGGCGGAGCCAAAGGGCCAAAAGGGGAAGGACTGCGACGCCAAGATAGATGGACAGCCATTTGTTCTTGTCGGACAAGGCTTTTCCTTACATTTAGGAGTGGAAACGAACGCCAATTTAGCCATCGATTATTCGTTTGTAAAGGGAGGCGTCATGCTGAAAAGCGGAAACGAAGAATTTTATTGAACGACAATAGATCCAATCATACCGGTGCAAGATCCATCACAGGGGCCGCCGAAACAACTCGAATGGAACCAGCAATGGTAGTTAATGGTGACGGGGCCCGGAGGGAAGGAAAAGGTTACCGTATCCCCCGGAACGGTGCCAGCGGCTTGAATAGATTGGTTGGTGCCGCAGTTAAAAAAACCGTCATCGGGTTGAACCGTATGCCCATAACTGTCTGTGTTGACAAAGACCACATTGCTGCCCGAAGTAATGGTGATCGCGGCGGGGTTAAAGGCTGATCCGGCAATGGTGACGGCAAACTGTAGCGGTGTCGCGGTCGGAGTAGGCGTGGGAGGAGGCGCTGGAATCGTGACCGGATGCTTGTCACAGGCCATATGCGACAAAAAAAGAATAAACGCGGTGGAAAAGGTTATCGCAATCGCTAAACGTTTCAAGTGTTTCTCCTAGGCGCGATTCTACAAAACCCGCGTTTATTCAACAACCCCAAATCCCAACACTCCCCAATGGCTGAGAGAGCAACTCACTTTATTGTACCACCACCGTGCCGACCATTCCCGTGCAGGATGACGCGCAGGTGGTGTTGCAGGAGGCGGCGTGGATCGAGCAATGATAATGGATCGTAATGGGGGAAGGATAGGTTACGGTGATGGATAACCCGGCGCCTAAGGGAATATCCGTGGCGCAGGAACCAGCCCCGTTATCCGGAAAGACACTGTGGTTATAGCCGTCCATATTGTTCCAAATGACGGAGCCGCCGTGGACAATGGTGACTGCCCCGGGATTGTAAGAAGAACTGATGACATTCACCGTTGCGGGAAGCGGAGTCGAGGTGGGGGTGGTGGTGGGACCGTAAGTCGTGGGGTACTGGGGTCCGTCGAAAGCGCATCCTGTAAAAAATAACGGCGACAAGCTGGCTAGAAAACAGAGGACCAAGATCGGAAGGCGGTTCATGTAAACCTCTTTGGAATTATTAAATAAGAACGCCGCATTATACCAAGTTAGTTCCGCCCGAGTCGATTGAGGGAATGATTTTTTTCGCCCCATTCGTGGGAGTCATGTTTTATCGTTTTATCGCTTGTTCTAGGTGGCTGGAAACCTTACGATAGGCGCGAATTATCCCCGCTCTTACCCCGCTTTCACTCGCCTTTGGGAGGTTTTTTTGAAACCAGTCAGCTACGAAGACGCCGGCGTTAATATTGAAAAGGGCAATGAATCCGTCCAGCGGATCAAAAAATTAGTCCGAAAAACCTTCAATCCCTCCGTTTTATCCGACATCGGCTTATTCGGCGGATTGTTCGAGTTCGACACGTCCCAATATAAGAAACCGGTCCTGGTCTCCTCCACGGATGGGGTCGGCACTAAAACCCAAATCGGTGTGGCGATGAAAAAGTATAAGGGTCTGGGCGCGGACATCGTGGGCCACTCCATCAATGACATTCTGGTGCAGGGAGCCAAGCCCCTCTTTTTCCTGGATTATCTCGCGGCGGGGAAGCTGGATGTGGAGGTGGTGGAACAAATCATCACTGGAATGACCGATGAATGCGTGAAGGTGGGGCTGGTCTTGATTGGCGGCGAAACCGCGGAGATGCCTTCGGTTTACCAAGTGGGGGATTACGATATCGCCGGAACCATCGTGGGCGTGGTGGAAAAAGACAAGGTGATCCGGGGCCAAAACGTCAAACCCGGGGACATCTGCATCGGCCTGCCCTCCGTTTCGCTCCATACCAACGGATATTCCCTGGCCCGCAAATTGGTGACGGATGTTGCGGGACTGAAATACACGGACTTCGTAAAGGAAGTCAACGAGACCATCGGCGACGCTCTTTTAATTCCCCACAAAAGCTATTTTCATGAAATTTACCCGATGCTGGATGTCGTTGAAGTGAAAGCCATGGCCCATATCACCGGCGGCGGTCTGATCGACAATCCGCCCAGGGTTTTACCGGAAAACTGCCGCATTCAATTCAAACGCGGTTCCTGGAAAGTTCTCCCGATTTTCGAGTGGATGGTAAAAACAGGGAACATTTCGGAATTTGAAGCCTACCGATCCCTCAATATGGGGGTGGGGATGGTGATCATTGTCGGAAAGCCGGATGTGGAAAAGGCGTTGGCTGAGCTCAAAAAAAATGGCGCCGATCCCTCCATCATCGGCGAGGTCGTCGCCGGCGAAAAAGGCGTTGAGTTTGT
>CAZHFP010000053.1:0-12937 GCA_964531065.1 uncultured bacterium | reverse complement strand
AGCCTTTCGTGGAAAAATCCTCCCAGCGCCCTTCGGTTTCTGTTTTTCCTCAAACTGGCTGGCAGTTAGCCCTGGACCGGGCTCCGATGTTCCTGTCGGTCATCCTTTTATTTATTACTCCCTTTTTAACCCAACTGGAAGGGGTCGATCCCATCCATCCCAAGCAAGCGCTGGCCGAGATGCTTGTTTTTTTTATTTTAAGCGCCTGGGTTTTAAAGATTTTGGTGACGGGCCGGATGGATTGGATTCAAACAACGGCCTTTTGGCCCCTCGCGGCCCTATTGGCTTGGGCCCTGTTTACCCTTCCTTTTTCCCATTTCGCCGGGGCGGGATGGATTTTTTTAAAAGGATGGATTTGTTTTCCCCTTTGGTATTTTCTTTTGACGCTCACTTGCTTTGAATCTTGGAAAGCCGAAAATCTTTTGATCGTTTTTCTGTCCGCCGCGCTGGGCACCTGCGGCTGGGCCGCGGCCCAAAAGTTGGGTATCGGCGGTGGTCCTTGGCTTGAGATTTCGCTGAACCAGTTCAACGGGCGAGTTACGGCGGGATTGGGAAATCCAGATTTTTTGGCCGGTTATATGCTTTTGGTTTGGCCCTTGGCCTTTGCCCTGTATTTGAAAGCTCAGCGGATGGTTACCCGGATTCTTTGGTCCGGCCTTTTAATTTTCAGCCTGCTTTCCTTGGTCTGGGCCGGCAGTAAAGCGGGGTTTTTAGGGCTGATCACCGGGGCCCTGGTGTACGCTTTTTGCTATTACGGCCGGGGCAACTGGGGAAAATCCCTTCGGAAAATCTTGATCACCGCCGCCGCGACGATCGTCCTCCTTTCCACTTTGTCTTTTTTTCCGTCCCTCAACGGCCCCCTGGAACGCTTCTCCCAATCCAAAAATGAATCGGTTTGGTTTCGGGCCACGGTTTGGAAGGGAGTGCTGGAAATGATCAAGGCCCATCCAATCTTGGGGACGGGTTTGGGAACCTTTGAGTCCGCCTATCCCTCTTACCGGCCCGCCGCGCTGATGATGCGTCAATCCCAGCGAAGCTATCAGGTAAATCACGCCCACAATTGGATTTTGGAATGGACGGCGGAAACCGGGTTCATTGGGTTGGGACTACTCCTGTGGTTTGGGTGGGCCGTCTTGGCCCAATGGTGGAGGCTTTTCTCGGCGAATGCCATTCCTAAAACGTTGGGGGCCGGGGTTTTCGCCGCTTTTGCCGGTACGGCCGTGGATAATCTCTTTGACGTGAATAGTTATTTACCGACAACGTTGGTTCCTCTTTTACTTCTGGCCGCGTTACCGGTCGCTCTTTCCCAAAGGTTTTATCACCTCGAGGGATTTCCTATCCGCCGCCATGAAATGGACCTTTCCCGGTTCAAGCTTTGGTTGTGGCCGGCGGGATTGCTCATTGTCAGCTTAGCTTTCACCGGGGTCGCGCGGGCCTTTGAAGGTCAAATGGCCAATGTGATTTTGAAAAGAGCATCGGCGGCATCCGAATCTGGAAAATGGGATGAGGCCATCGGCCTTTATGGAGACGCTCTGCGCCTGGATCCGGATGAAATCAGCGCTTATTATTTCCGCGGTTCAAGTTATTTTGACAGGGCCGGGGCAGGGGATATGGAGAAGTCCCTTTCGGATTTGGAGAATACAGGCCGAGTGTCGCCGGACTATGTCTTGATCCACTTTAAAAAATACGAGGTCTTGAGCCGCCTCAACCGGCCGGAGGAGGCGAAGATTGAATTAAAGCGGGCGGTGTTGTTGGACCCGATGCTGGTGTTCCTGTTGGACGATTTCAAAAAGGCCCGGGAACTGGTTTCGGCCGGGCATTATTCTGAGGCGTTTGTGATTTATCAAAACTTATTTTTCGATTATCCTGCCTGCGTTCCGATGATTACCGCCTACGCCAATTGCTTCGCCCTGACCCGGGATTATTCCTCGGCCATCAACCTTTACCGGAAAGCGCTGGAATTGGATCCGGGAAATGAAAAGGTCCTTTATGACTTGGCCGCGGTTCGGAAGATCCAGGCCGCCGTGAATCAAAACCAGGGCCTGCGGAATGGTATTCTGGGCAGAGAAATACGCTGAGAATTGTTCGTGTCTTGTGATGTTCGTTTAGGATTTTTTCTATGTAGGGGCGAGATTTATCGCGCCCAAGGGGTCATGAATGCCGCCCCACCATTTTACTCTTAGCTTTTTCCCCCGCCTCTTGCGGGAGAGGGTAGGGTGAGGGGTGGTTGATGTTTGTTAATTTTTTGAATGGGGTCTTCCTTTGATCAAAATCGCGGTTTTCGCTTCCGGCGGGGGTTCCAATCTTCAAGCCCTGATTGACGCCCAGGACGTCGGCCTCTTCAAGGGTAAAATCGCGATGATTTTTTCCAATGTTCCCGATTCGGGCGCACTGGCCAGGGCTGAAAACGAGAGGATTGAAGCTGTAGCGATCGCCAGCAAGGGTTACCCGGGAAGCCGGGAAGAATATGACGCCGAGGTGTTGCGGCTCTGCCAGGCGAAAAAAATTGACCTGATTTGTCTGGCCGGTTACATGAGAATTTTAACGCCGGTTCTGATAAAACCTTATCTCTATAAAATAATGAATATCCATCCAGCCCTGCTTCCGAAGTTCGGCGGTGAAGGCATGTACGGCCATCACGTTCATGAAGCGGTCGTGAAGGCGAAGGAAAAGGAATCAGGCGCGAGCGTTCATTTTGTGACCGAAGGCGTCGACGCGGGACCGATCATCTTGCAAGGGGACGTGAAGGTTTCCCCCCATGATACGCCGATAACTTTGGCAGAGAAGGTTTTGAAAGTCGAGCACCAGATTTATCCGGAAGCGGTAAGGCTATTTTGCGAGGGTAAGATTAAGGTGGTGGATGGACGGGTTCGCGTATCGCTGTAGGGGCGGGTCTGAGACCCGCCCTATAGTCGTAATTCCAATAAAGCGAGGGGTTCATGGCTGAAGACAAAGTGAAAATCAAAAGGGCGTTGATCAGTGTTTCCGACAAGTCGGGTTTGATCGAGTTCGCCAAGGAATTGGCGGCCCATGGAGTGGAGCTCATTTCCACCGGGGGAACGGCCAAGGCCATCAAGGATGCGGGGATTCCCGTCAAGGACATCTCAGAAGTCACTGGTTTTCCGGAAATGCTCGACGGCCGGGTCAAGACTCTGCACCCGGTGGTTCACGGGGGCCTACTGTCCCTCCGTGACAATAAGGAGCATATGGACACCATCGCCAAACACAAGATCCAGCCCATTGACCTGGTCTGCGTGAATCTCTATCCCTTTGAAGCCACTATTTCCAAACCCAATGTGGAATTACACGAAGCCATCGAAAACATCGATATCGGCGGGCCTTCCATGATCCGTTCCGCTTCCAAGAATTACCGGAGCGTGACCGTGGTCACTTCGGCAGCCCGTTATGCGGATGTCATGAAAGAGATGAAGGAAAATGACGGGGCGACGACTTTCAAATTAAGACAGGAATTGGCCATTGAGGCCTTTGGAAATACCGCCCGCTATGACGGCATGATCCACGAGTATCTTCATAAACGGCTTTCGGATAAGAAATGGCCGGATGTTTTCACCTTGTCCGGGGTCAAGCTTCAGGAAATGCGCTACGGCGAAAATCCCCACCAGCCCGCGGCCTTCTATAAAGACAGGGCAAACAACCTGCCGACGATCGTGAATGGGAAGCAATTGCAGGGAAAAGAACTGTCTTACAACAACATCATGGACGCTGACGCAGCCGTAGTCATCGTCAAGGAATTTGACGAGCCGGCCGTGACGATCATCAAACACACAAACCCCTGCGGAACAGCCATCGGCAAGGACGCCCAAGAAGCGTTTGTTAAGGCTTTTGAGGCCGATCCTCTATCGGCTTTTGGTGGAATCGTTGCGGTGAACCGGCCGGTGGATGAAAAGACGGCCCAGGTCGTTCTGGAAAAACTCAGCTTTTTTGAGATCATCATCGCGCCTTCCTATGACGCGGGAGCCTTGAAGGCTTTCGAAGCGAGGAAAAATCTACGGGTGATGTCCTTAGAGGGATTGGGCAAGGCCAAGGATACGGTCCCTGGTTATCACGTCAGGCGTGTGGAGGGCGGGTTCCTGGTGCAAGAATTCGATCAAGCCGTGGAAGACAAGACTCTTTATAAAGTGGTCGGCGAAAAGCAGCCCGATCCGAAATTGGCGAAGGACATGGAATTCGGCTGGAAGCTGGTGAAGCATGTAAAATCCAACGCCATCGTCCTGGTAAAGGACGGCGTTTCCATCGGCGTGGGCGCGGGACAGATGAACCGGGTGGGATCGCTGGCCATCGCTATTCAACAGGCGGGGGATAAAGCGAAGGGAAGCGTCATGGCTTCCGACGCGCTTTTGCCTTTCAGAGATAGCGTGGACGCTTGCGCCAAGGCGGGGATAGCCGCCATCATCCAGACCGGCGGCAGTGTCCGGGACAAGGAAGTGATCGAGGCGGCGAACCATCATGGCATCCCGATGATCTTTACAAGTTTTCGTCATTTCAAACATTAATGGTTTGAACCACAGAGTTACACGGAGTAACACAGAGTAAAGCCGAGAATTTTTGATTAAATCCTAACTCTGCGTAACACTGTCCACTCTGCGGTTAAATTTAGGAGTTTTATGGATATTTTAGTAGTGGGTTCGGGCGGGCGGGAACACGCCATCTGCCGGGCTCTCTCCCAATCCAAACGCAATCCAAAGCTCTTCTGCGCTCCCGGCAATGCCGGCATCGCTCTATTGGCGGAGTGCGTTCCCATCCAGGCCGAGGATATTTCAGGGTTTGTGAAATGGGCCAAGGAACATAAACCCGGCATGGTCATCATTGGTCCTGAAGTTCCGCTTTGTCTGGGGCTGGCCGATGAACTATTGAAGGAAGGAATTCAGGTTTTTGGGCCCACCAAAGACGGCGCTCAAATGGAAGGGAGCAAAGACTTCACCAAGAAGCTTCTCCTCGATAACGGCATTCCGACTGCGAAAGCCGGAACCTTCACGGATTATGAAAAGGCGCTGGCTTACGTTCGTGCGGAAGGCGCTCCCATTGTCATTAAGGCCGATGGATTGGCCGCCGGCAAGGGCGTGACGGTTTGCGAGAATCTGGGGCAGGCGGAAGCAGCCCTGGAAGAAGCCATGAAAAAGAAAGTGTTTGGTGAGGCAGGTTCCAAAGTCGTTGTTGAGGAATTTCTAGAAGGGGAAGAAGCTTCCATTTTAGCCTTTGTGGACGGAGAAACGATTGTGCCAATGGTGAGCGCCCAGGATCATAAGCGGGTTTTTGACGGGGATAAGGGCCCCAACACCGGCGGCATGGGAGCCTATTCGCCGGCTCCGATCGTGACCGAAAAACTGAACGTTGAAATCCTGGAAAAAATCCTGAAGCCCACGGTTGCCGCGTTAAAAAAAATGGGAATCGTCTACAAAGGCGTTCTTTATGCCGGACTCATGATCACGAAAGACGGCCCAAAGGTTATCGAATACAACTGCCGGTTCGGTGATCCCGAAACCCAGGTGGTGCTGCCCCGCCTCAAGACCGATTTTGTCAATGTCTGCATGGCGGTGGCCCAGGGAAAATTGTCCCATCTTAAAATCGAGTGGGACGAACGGCCGGCCGCATCGGTGGTGATGGCCTCCGGCGGTTATCCAGGCGCCTATGCTAAGGGTAAAGCCATTGAGGGGCTTGAAAAAGCCGCCCAAGTAGCCGACGCTTATGTGTATCACTCGGGTACGGCGGAGAAAGACGGACGGGTAGTCACGGCTGGCGGAAGGGTATTGTGCGTGACAGGCATCGGCGCTGATATAAAGGAAGCGCTCCAAAGGGCTTATGAAGCGGTTGGCATGATTCATTTTGAGGGCGCCCAGTATCGCAAAGACATCGGCTGGCGCGCGCTTAAGTCGGCCGGCAGCTAAAAGTTCGTAGATTTGGAAAAGCTTTTTAATCGGAATTCTGCAATAGTAATAGTAGTTCTTGGTGAACTTGCTTCCCTTGGTGGTTAATTTTTGCTGGCTTTTATGTAAAAATATTTGGGTTTTGTGCTGAAAAATTGGGGTTTCTCTGAGAAAATTGATGTGATGAAGAACTGGAAGTGACTGGAAATGGCCATGAGCGAGAAAACCGACAATAAATCATTACCTTATACTGAGGCGAACCTCCAAAAGGTGGCGAAGGTCATCAAGGACGGCGGGATTGCCGTTTTCCCCACGGATACGGTTTACGATATCGGCTGTTCAGTCAAAAAACCGGAAGCCCTGAAGCGTATCTTTAAGATCAAAGACCGTCCCTTAAGCCAGTCCTTGTCCATCCTTATTTCCCGTCCTGAAGTCGCTTTGGAAATTGCCGACTTCAAGGATAAAGACTTAGACCTGCTCAAAAAAATATGGCCTGGCCCCTGGACCCTGATCACAAAGGCCAAGGTGAGTTTGGCTCAAGGCGGCGTAGGTCCGGATGGAACCGTGGCTCTGCGCTGTCCCGATCACGGCATCGCCCTTGAACTGCTCCGCACCGCCGGCGACACCCTCGCTGTTTCCAGCGCCAATTTTTCCGGTGGAAAAAGTCCCGTGCGTTTTGATGAAGTGGATACTGAAATATTAGAGAAAGTGGATGCCGCCATTGACGCGGGAGTTTGCCCCTTGGGCGGCGAAACGGCTATTGCCCGCATCGACCGCAAGCGTATTTCCATTGTCCGGACCGGATGTGTTTCCAAAGACGAGATCGCCAGGGTTGAGGCTCTTCTATCCCAGTTGATCCAAGACTGAGCGAAAAGAGAGAAGCGTTGCCTAAAAAGATCCTTTTCGTCTGCACCGGCAACACTTGCCGAAGCCCCATGGCCGAGGGCTTGCTGAAAAAAATGGCCCGAGAGAACCAGCTTTCCGTGGAAGTCCAGTCGGCAGGGTTAGCGGCTTTTGCCGGAGTTCCCCCGGCGCCCGAGGCGGTGGAGGCCTGCGGGGAGAGGGGCGTGGATATTTCTTCCCATCAAACCCAGCCCCTCAGCAAGATCCTGGTCATGGACAGCGATTTAATCTTAACCATGACGGAAAAACACAAGGAGATGATCCTTAAAAAAATGCCGGCCCTTCTGGAAAAGGTGAGGTTGTTTTCCGACTTCGCCGGGGCGGGGGTTGAGGACATTGAGGATCCAGTGGGACAGGGCGTTGAAATTTATCGGAAGGTACTGGACCAGATGCAGGGGTATTTGACAAAAGCTTTGGAGAAGCTGAAGGCGGGCTGAACGGTTTCAGCTTAAAAGCGTGAAATTACGATTTTGAAAAGTTGAGTTGTAAATGATAGTTGTAGGGGCGGGTCTCAGACCCGCCCCTACGAAAACATTGGACCCGAACACACGCAATGGCAGCGAACATTGCCAAAATTCATTGGTTCAAATTCAAAACCAAGGAACGAACATGAAGATAGCCATCGGAACCGATCATGCCGGGTTTGAACTAAAGCAAGCCCTGGTGAAACACCTTCAGAACTTGGGTCATCAAGTTCAGGATGTGGGCGCCTATACCTCGGAAGCTTCCGATTATCCCATTTACGGCGAAAAAGTTGCGAAACTGGTTGCCGCTAAAGAAGCGGACCGGGGCATCGTCGTTTGCGGCAACGGCATCGGCATGTGCATCACCGCCAACAAGGTTCCCGGCGTCCGCTGCGCGCTGGTCTTCACCGATAAAATGGCCCGCGATACCAGGGACCACAATGACTCAAATGTCCTTTCCCTCGCGGGAAGGGATCTGCCGGTGGAAATCAACTTGAGCCTGGTGGATACCTGGCTGTCCACGCCTTTTAGCCAGGGAGAGCGGCACGCCCGGCGCATCCAGGAAATCAGCGCGATTGAAAAAGAATACCTAAAAGGCAATTAGGAATTGGGAATGAGGAATTAGGAATTAGGAATTCAAAGCCTTAAATAATTCCGCATTCCTAATCACTAATTCCTAATTTAGGGCGCGGGTTAGAAACCAAAAAGAGAACGGAAGCTTCACATGCGATTTAAAACTCTCAAACTAGTGTTTGCGCTGAGCGCCCTAGCCTTTTCCGGTTGTTCCATGTCGCCTGAAGATAAAGTGGCCCGGGAGCAGGCGCTTAAGCAAACCGTTGATTCTTTTTCCGACTCGGTGGTGCAATCCCATTGGGACGAGGCTTACAAGTTAACCGATGGAAACTTCGACAGCTCAGACAAATTAAAATCCAATTTAATGGTTTCGTGGGTCCCGGATTCGACCCTGACAGGCGGGCAAATCACTTCCATGGCTTGGGTCACCGATACCATCGCGAAAGTCAAAATGACTTGGTCCTTTCAATCGGGAAGCGTTGAAAGTTATTCCTCTGAAACCTTCGTTTGGATTTGGAACGGAAGCGCTTGGAAATTCAGGGGACGGTCGCTAAGATAAAAATCGCTCCAATTTTGAATTCTTAATTTTGATTGAAACGAAAAAAAGCCGCCTTCCTAAGGGAAGACGGCTTTTTCAATTTAGAACTTAAAATTCCCGAAGGGCTTAGCTGGCGGCGGCAACCGAGGCGGCGGCAGGAGCCTTCCGGACGGCTTGGCGCTTTTGAACCTTGCCCGAGCGAAGGCAGCGGGTGCAAACCAAGACGCGTTGGGGCGTTCCGTTGATGATCGCGCGGATGGACTGTAAATTAGCCATCTGGCGGCGAAGGTGGATTCCCGTGATATTCAATCCGATACCACCGGTTTTTTTGGGCTTACCGCGGCGGGTGATCTTCCGCGCCTTGATGGGTCCCTTTGTGCAAATGTCGCAAACTTGAGCCATGGAAAGTCTCCTCTTTTTTGAGCAACGAGGGCGCATTATAAGCAAAGGGTTTCCGGATAAACAAGCCTTTTTAATGCATCTGCCCGTGGCTTCCGCCCGTCAAATGTTATGATGACCCTTTAAAACCATAGGAAACAACATCTTAAGCACCCCTCACCCCACCCTCTCCCGCAAGGGGCGAGGGAGTTTACTGAAACAGGTTATTAAGTTATCCCTCGCCCCTTGCGGGAGAGGGCAGGGTGAGGGGTGCAGTTAGTTTGAAAGTCCTTTTAATTCAATCAGAGGTTCAGTTTATGCCGTCCATCCCCCAACAACTGGAAAGCTGGTTAAAGCCCCTCGGTCTTGAGGAAAAACAAGACTTTTCCAACAAGTCCGTGGTCGGGGGGCTGGACAGGTTCTTGATGAAAAAATGCGAGGAACTGATCCCCTCCCTTCCGGGGGAACAGAAAGCTTTCTCCGCCTATTTGAAACGCCTCCGGGGTTCCTTTTCCCAATACATGACTTTCGAGCGGGAAGAACGCAAACAATTGGTGGCGGAAACCCAAGCTGAATTGCGGGAGTGGATTAAAAACCTGCCCCGAGAAGTAGAGAAAGTTTCTCCAGGAAATTTGAAATCGACGGATCCAGTTCTCTCCTTTGTTCCCAAAGATAAATTACGAGCCTTTCAATTAACCGGAATAAAGACAGTCGACGATTTATTGCATTATTCGCCCAAATGGGCCGTTCATCAGTCGCTTTTCACGCCGATCGCCCAATGCGCCAACCGGGAAGAACCTTACTTTATCAAGGCCAGAGTCAACGGCATTTCCCAAAGCCGGCACGGACGTTTGGAAATGCTCAAGGTCAACCTGGAAGACGGAACCGGCCATTTAAATTGGGTTTGGTTCAACCGGCCCTATCTCAAAAAGGATCTATTGAATGGGCGCGGGGTTCTCTTGCATGAAACTCCGTCCATATCCAAGTGGGGGAAACAGGTAACTGGCCGGGGAGAAACCTTTGAGTTTCTAACTCCTGACGAGGAACAGGATTTGCGAGCGGGCAAGGTACTTGTTTTTTATCCTTCGACCCCCACCCTCACCCAGATTTTTTGGCGGAACATCATGAATCAGGTTTTAGAAAAGTACGCTCCCACCCTTTCGGGAAGCCAAAGCGGTACTTCAACTTTCGGCAAATTAAAATTGAAAGACGCCGTTCTCGGCATCCATCGCCCGCAAACATTGGAAAATTTTGAGGCATCCCGCAAGCGTCTGGCCTTTGAGGAACTGTTGGCCCTTCAAACATTTCTCATTGTCAAACGAAAGGCCATCGAACGGCGGGAAAAGGGCAGGCATTACAACTTTGAAGGGGATCGGATTTTGAAATTCCGAAAGAGTATCCCGTACCAGTTGACTCAAGCCCAAAAAAAGGTGGTTAAGGAAATCCGGGAAGATTTGGCGAAGCCCTACCCGGTCAATCGTTTGTTGCAAGGGGATGTGGGAAGCGGAAAGACCCTAGTGGCAGCCATTTCGTTTTTGTACGCCGCCGATTCGGGCGTCCAAAGCGCCCTCATGGCTCCCACGGAAATTTTGGCCCACCAGCATTTTCAAAATCTGACCAAGCTTTTGGAACCGGTTGGTTTGAAGATTCTTTTGCTCACAAGTGATATGAAGGCGAAAGCCAAAAGGGAAGCTCTGGAGGCGATGGAATCGGGAGCCGTCGATTTAGCCATCGGGACCCACGCGTTGCTTGAGAAAAACGTGAACTTTAAAAATCTCGGATTTATGGTCATTGACGAGAGGCACAAGTTTGGCGTGATGCAGAGGGCGGCGCTGGAAGAAAAGGGCAAGTGGCCCGACTGCCTGATGATGACGGCCACACCCTTTCCGAGGGCGCTCGTCCTCACCGAGTACGGCGATACGGATCTGTCGCTCTTGGATGAATTTCCCAAGGGCCGCAAGGCCATCAAGATGGCCTGGAAGAGTGAAAACAAAAAAGAGGATGTCTATCAGTTCGTGAAGGAGCGTCTGGTGAAGGGGGAACAGGCATTTTGGGTATTCCCAGTGGTGGACGAATCCAAGAATTTCTTGAAGTCGGCCGTTCAAATGTATGAACATTTCCGAAAAGAAGTTTTCCACGGGTTCCGCGTTGGTTTGATCCATGGGAAGATGAAAAAAGAGGAAAAAGAGCTGGTGATGAAATCCTTTGTGAATAAAGAAATTCAATTGCTAGTTTCAACCACGGTCGTGGAGGTGGGGGTGGACGTCGCCAATGCCACGGTGATGGTGGTGGAACACGCCGAGCGGTTTGGATTGGCCCAGCTTCACCAATTAAGGGGCCGGGTGGGCCGGGGCCCAGCTCAATCTTATTGCTATTTAATGACCGCAACCGTGGTTTCGAGTGACGCTATCGAACGCATGAAAATCATGGTTTCAACCCTGGATGGGTTTAAACTTTCGGAAGTGGATTTGCGAATGAGGGGCCCTGGCGAGATTTTTGGTGTCGCGCAGTCGGGCCGCCGCGAGGGCGGGATCGTGGATTTGAAGAAGGATGTGGATGTGGTGGAAGAAGCCCGGAAGTCCGCCCAAATGATTTTGGAAAATGACCCGAAGTTGACTTCGGTTGAAAACCGGGGCCTGAGGGAAAATCTAGAGATTAAGTACCAAGGGTTAGTGGACTTGGCTCAAATTTCTTAAATCGGGATGTTGAATGAGAATCATCGCTGGAAAATATAAAAGCCGGGCCGTGAAGGCCCCTAAGGACATGAAAATCCGCCCAACCTCGGACAAGGTTAAGGGCGCCTTGTTCAACATGCTGGAACCCTTAAGGGATTGCCGGGTGGTGGACTTTTATGCCGGTACGGGAAACCTAGGCATTGAGGCCTTGAGCCGAGGGGCGGCGGAAGTTGTGTTCGTTGACAAGGCGGGGGAGAGCCTCAAGCTCATCCACGAAAATCTTGGGAGTTTGGGCATAAATTCCAGGTCTTCCGGCGCTGTGGTTAAGGTTTTAGCCTCGGAAGTTTCGCGGGCCTTTTATTTGCTTCATCAAGAGGGCAAAAAGTTTGATATCCTACTGGCCGACCCGCCCTATGAAATCGGCGTCTTCAAAAGGATCCAGCTTCTGCTAAAGGAATATCCTATCCTGAATGAAGGTGGGATTTTAGCCATTGAGCATGGGGCTAAAGACACGGAGATGGCGGCGGACTTTACCTTTCCATTGATCCGGCAGAAAAAATACGGAGATACCTTGCTGTCGTTGTTTAAGAATGCGGCGGCATCAACAACTGAACCAAAGTAATAATCACCCTCAACCTTTCCTTCTCCCCTCAAGGGAGAAGGGATTCTTTTTCCCTCGCCCCTTGCGGGAGAGGGTAGGGTGAGGGGTGTTTCGGTTTATTGGTTAAGAAACTAAGAAAGAGAATCCAATGCCTAAGAAAATGATCGGACTCTATCCCGGCTCCTTTGACCCGGTGACCAACGGCCACTTGGACATCGCCAAGAGGGCCTATGACATCTGCGACGAAATGCACATCGCCGTGGTGGCGAACCCTTCCAAAAAGGCCCTTTTTCCCGTTGAAGAAAGGGTTGAGCTCCTGAAAAAAACAACGAAACACCTTCCAAAGGTGATTGTTTCTTCTTTTAACGGATTGTTGGTGGATTACGCGAAGGAAATCAAAGCCAACATCATTTTTCGCGGACTTCGCGCGGTTTCGGACTTTGAATTCGAGTTCCAGATGGCCCTGATTAACCGGAGTCTTTACCCTAAGATTGAAGTGGTTTTTCTGGTGCCCAACGAGAAATTCATTTTCCTTTCTTCCAGTTCCATCAAGGAAGTCGCCAAATTAGGGGGAGACGTGAAGGGTTTTGTCCCGGCGGTGGTTCAGAAGGCTTTGCGGCGGGTTTATTAAGCCTTTGTTACAACCCTTGAATTTGTCCTGAAGTTTCCCGAAATATAAACCAGAGGTCCAACGGCCTGACGAAACCCCTTAAAACAAGGGTATTTCCTTGACACTCCGAGAGGGCGATTCCTATAATCGGCCCTCGGTTTTGGCATAGAATAAGGTGAATCGTTCTTTGGGAAGGGAGGAGGCGCAACGATGTTGAAGGTGGAATTGCGCTCTCTGGAATACGAAGACCTCGTATTAGAGGAAAAGGGTTGGGCCAAGTCCTTAGGGATTGATTTGGAGCCTAAGCTCA
>CAZHFP010000052.1:11112-16909 GCA_964531065.1 uncultured bacterium | reverse complement strand
ACCCAGCCGATTATGACCTTTGCCTCGGTGGGCACAGGCGTCATGGAATCGGCCGTGTCCAATATGACGTCTCCCGGCGAAAAGGTCCTGGTGGCCGCCTGCGGCCATTTCGGGAACCGCTGGAAGGACATTTGCAAGGTTTACGGGGTCCAGGTCGAGCATCTGGAGGCGGAATGGGGAACCGCTGTTGATCCGGAAGCGGTCCGTCAAAAACTGAAGGCTTCGCCTGATATAAAGCTGGTTTTTACAACCCTGAACGAAACTTCGACCGGTGTGGCGAATGACATCCAAACCCTCACAAAAGTAGTTCACGAAGCCGGAGCCCTCATCGTGGTGGACGCGATTTCAGGGCTTGGCGCCATGCCCTGCGAGACTGACGCCTGGGGAATCGATCTGGTTATTTCAGGGTCCCAAAAGGGTTTCATGATTCCGCCGGGGCTGGCTTTTGTCTGCGCTTCCAAGGCCGCGGTGGAAAAAACTAAAACCGCCAAGAATCCCCGCTATTACTTCAGCTATGACAAGGCCCTGAAAAAAATGACGGAAGAAAAGATGCCGGACACGCCCTTTACCCCGGCCATTTCCTTGATTATCCAGCTCAAGAAGGCTTTGGAAATTATTAAGGAAGAAGGCATGGAAAAAGTCTGGCAAAGGCACGCGGGGCTCGCCAAGGCCACCCGGGCCGGCGTGGAAGCTTTGGGATTGAAACTATTCGCTCCCACGGCGCCCTCCAACGCCCTTACCGCGGTGATTTCGCCGGACGGCATCGACAGCGGTTTGGTCAACAAAACCTTCCGCGACACCTATGGCATTAGCATCGCCGGCGGCCAGGCGAAGGTGAAAGGAAAAATTTTCCGGATCGGCCACATGGGTTACGCCGACGGATCGGACGTGATTTTAGGCGTGGCGACGTTGGAGCTGGTGATGAACAAATTGGGCAAGAAGGTTCCCCTGGGAGTGGGCGTGAAGGCCGCTCAGGAAATTATATTGGCTGAGAATTTATAGGCTTTTGGTTCTAACGATGTCATCCTGAGCGTAGCGAAGGATCTTTGTTTTGCCGGCAACACATAGATTCTTTGGCAAATAGCGCCTCAGAATGACAAACTAAAATAAGGAAAAATCATGTTCAAGGTTCTCATTACCGACAAGCTTTCCGAGCAGGGCTTGGAAATCTTCAAAAAAGAAAAGGATTTCCAGGCCGACGAGATTTTGAATAAAACGCCTGAAGAACTTAAAAAGATCGTTGGCGAGTATGACGCTTGGGTTATCCGCAGCGGCACCACCATCACTGCCGATCTTATCCAAGCCGCGACCAAGATGAAAATCATTGGCAGGGCCGGCGTCGGGGTCGACAACGTGGACCTGGAAGCCGCCACCAAGCGGGGCATCATCGTCATGAACACCCCGGACGGCAATACCATCTCCACTTCCGAGCACACCATTGCCATGCTCATGGCGATGGCCCGTAAAATTCCCCAGGCCCAGCAATCGCTCAAAGAAAAGAAATGGGAACGCAGTAAGTTTATCGGCTGTGAGCTGAATGAGAAAATCCTCGGCGTGGTGGGTTTAGGACGCATCGGGACCAACGTGGCCCGCAAGGCTATAGGCCTGGGCATGCGCGTCATCGCTTACGACCCCTACGTGGATCCGGCGAAGACCAAGGGCCACGAGTTTGAGATTGTGACCATTGACGACATTATCAAACGGGCGGACTTTATCACGGTCCATACGCCCCTCACCAAAGAAACGAAGGGTTTGATCGGCGCCAAACAAATCGCGGCGATGAAGGACGGCGTCCGGCTCATCAATTGCGCCCGCGGCGGCATCATTGACGAAACGGCGCTTTACGATGGATTGAAAAGCGGCAAGGTGGCGGGAGCGGCTCTGGACGTATTTGAAAAAGAACCTCCCTTTGACAGCCCGCTGTTGACCTTGGACAACGTGGTCTGCGTGCCCCATTTGGGCGCCGCGACCCAGGAAGCCCAAGTCAACGTGGCGGTAGTGGTGGTGGAACAAATGGTGGAAGCGCTCAAGGGCGGAAGGGTCAAGGCCGCGGTCAATATGCCTTCCTTGGACCCTAAGGTTTTGGAAGAATTAAAACCTTATCTCACTTTGGTCGAAAAGATCGGATCCTTTCAGGCCCAATTGGCCGAGTCCTTTATCAAAAGTATCCAGGTGGAATACAACGGTGAAGTGGCCAAGTTTGACACCAAGCCCCTGACGCTCAGCTTGGTGAAGGGTATCCTTCAAAAGGGCATGAGCGAATCGGTCAACTACGTCAACGCCCTGTTCATTGCTAAGGAACGGGGCTATGAAATTTCAGAAACCGTCAATAATAGCGTTAAGGATTACTCCTCGTTGATTACGGTAACCGTAAAAAACGAAAAGGGAACCCATACGATTTCAGGAACGGTCTTCGGCAAGAAGGAATTCCGTATCGTCAACCTGGACGGCAATACCACGGATTTCACCCCTGTCGGGAACATGATCTGGATGGCGCACGAAGACCGTCCCGGAATCGTGGGAAAGCTGGGAACCACGCTGGGGACCAACGGGGTCAATATCGCGGGCCTCTATGTGGGACGACAGGATGTGGGCGGAAAAGCCATCGCGATGGTGAACGTGGATAACGATGTCTCCGAAAAAGTGATGTCGGAGCTCCGCGAGATTCCCCATATTCAGGATTTGAAGTTCGTGAAGTTTTGATTCAAGGCTACAACGATAAATCAAAGGCAATTTGAACCACCAAGGGCACCAAGAACACCCAAAGCGAAGATCGAAACGTTGTAATAAAACCTTTGTTATTTTTCTTTCTTGGTGAACTTGGTGTTCTTGGTGGTTAAATGGGTTTTGCCTTAGGTTCTTGAAGTCACTTGCCTTGACATGCTTTCGGCGGGGGGATACCTTAATAGCCATGAAATTCAAAGCCTTCGCCGCTTTCACGTTTCTCGGGATGGTTTCGTCCCTCCATGCCGCCCCGAGTTTTTGGCAGGTGGCCGGTGCGACCCCCACGCCGCCCGAAGCTCCCACCATCCAAGGCATTGAACAATCTTTCGAACCCCTGGTGAATACCCCGACTCCCGTGATTGCCCCCTCCGTTCAAGTGGCTTTACCGACGCCCACGCCCCAACCCGGACTGAAGGCCGTCAATCCAACCCAGGCGGCGCTCTTTTCGGTTTTTGTTCCCGGCTCGGGACAGGTTTACGCCGGGGACCCCTTGAAGGGTTTGGTCTTCGCCGCTTTATTTGGGGTGGGTCTGTGGCAAACCATCGACAATTTACGGTTGGTTTCCGACAATGCCGGGGGAGTGGTCGCCAAGAATGAGACCGCGGGAAATCTTTTTGGATTGGGCACACTGGCGGCTTATGGGTTTGGTATCCAGGATGCCTACAATACCGCGGTCACTTACAACAAAAAAAATTACCTGACCCTCAACCTCGGAATTACCCCCAGGCCTAACGCCAGCCTCGCCTACCTGTTTTAACGGATCCACGATGAAACTGACGCCGGCGGCCATTTTTTCTCCTGCGAGAAAAAATTTATTTTTTTTATTAGGGATGCTTTCTTTTTTCTCGACCGGTCCGGTCCCGGCGATGGAGCTGGACCCATTCCCCTCCGAATCTTTTACCCGAGACGCTTTCTCCCTTTCCTTTTTTCGCGAAGAACGCTTGAGCTATTACTGGGTGAATATCGGCGTGCCGGATCAATTCTTCAACGGCGTCAACCAGATTTCGAACTATCCCAATACGGTCGCTTATCAAATTCAGGGCATGGAATACGGCTTACGCGCCGCCGGCTGGCTCGACGATCAGTTGCAATTGAGGGCGACAATCCCTTTGGAAGCGAACGCCCTTGTGGACGCGGAAGGCGCACCCCACAATGTCACTCAAGTGGGAGACGTGGAAATCGGCGCAACTTATTTATTGTTGGGAAAAAGAGAAAAAGGAAATTTTATCGGTTTGGACGGCTGGTATCGTTTCGCTACGGGAACTAATCCGTTTAACCTTACATTTCCCCTTCTTTCCACCGGCAAGGGAGCGCCGGAAGAAGGCGTGGGGTTAACCTCGGGACAAGAACTAGGTGGATTTTCTTTTTTTCAAAGTATACACTATGAAAAAACCCAGCCAATTTCCTTGGAGTCCGCCAATCCCTTATGGGGGAGTGGCACCTTTCAGTGGCCGGATAATTTTCGGGCCATGGGACGGGTGGAATACCTTGTCTTTCACCAGGCCCAGCGCCTGGTGAGTTTGTTTTACGAACTTAATATCCGCGTGAGCGGCGCGATGGAATTGAACCAACAGCCGGTTCTCTACGGAACGGGTCAGTTGACGGATAGGCTTTTATTTTCCACATTCGGGCTGGTTGTCCGGGTGGACAAAGAATTTTCTGTTGAAGGGAAAGGTACTTATTTTCCATTTGAACCCATCGGGTTCGACAAGCCCCGGCCCGATTACGGCTTGATTTTTTCATTATCGATGCAGTTCAGGCCTTTTTAACCTTATTAAGGAGTTTTCTGATGCCGGACGCAAATATGTTTGTGGAAAAGCGAATTTACCCCCGGGTCTCGGTGAAGATCCCGGTGAAGTACCGCGTTATCGAGGACCAAAAAGAACTTGAGACGGTATTTGAACGGAAGAAGAAAGAACAAACGACCCGCACCATGGACGTCAGCTTGGGCGGGCTTTATATCGTCGCGGACACGATTTTAAATATCGGAAGCATTTTACGCCTGGATATTTCCCTTCCCGCCAAGGCTTCCATTATTTCCGCTTTCGCGGAAGTGGTTTGGGCCAACGAAACGGGCGGCGGACTTCATTTCCTGGCAATGAAGGAAGAGGACGTGGAATACTTGAAAAATTATTTAGGCAAAGTCTCTGATAGCAAATGACCACCCGATGAACCTTAAGGCCCGAGATTTCTTTTTTTCTTATTGGTTTTTGGCGTTGTTGGGCGGGGCGTTGGTTGGTTTCGCCGCTTCCTGGGGAGGATCGGCCGCGGGCGCCGCGCTCGGCGGTTTTTTCGGTTGGTTTTCCTTTTTTTGCTTTTTCCGGTCCCTTCGAAATTCTCAAAAAAAATTAATCCAGCAGATTTCCCAAGCCCTGCCTGAAAATTCTTCCGCTCGTGAAATGCTGGCCTCGGAGGGAATCGATGGAGAACCGGTGGAGGCGGTCCTGCGGAAGTCCTTGGAAATAATCCGAGACTTGGAAACGAAGGCGGATTCCGCCGCGCTGACTCCTGATTTTCCTTGGCAGGAAATTTTAGACAATATGGATAACCTGGCCCGGGAAGAAGAGAAAATGACCCAGGTTTTTCATACCTTTAAAGAAGTGATTCGGGACTGGTCCTCGAATATTGAAAAAGCCGGCCGCATCAACAAATCGCTCCTTCAGCTGAACGCCCTTATCGTCAACGACAGCAAAAAAGTCGCCACCGACACGGACGAGGCGGCACGGTCCGCTACGGACGGCATCAAATCCGTGGGGAAAGAAATCAAGGCCATGACCGAGATCAAGGCCACCATCGGATCTTCCGCCGAGGTCATTCAGCAGCTGAACCTAGCTTCGGCCCAGATCGGCGACTTTTTATTGACCATTACCTCCATCGCCCGCAAGACCAATTTATTGGCTCTGAACGCCGGGATCGAGGCGGCCCGCGCAGGCGAGCATGGACAGGGTTTCGCGGTGGTGGCCACCGAGATTAAGATACTGGCCGAGGCCTCCGCTAAAGCCTCCGCGGACGTCAAGCACCTGGTGGATGACATCCGTTCCAAGACGACCAGCGCCATTTCCCTGATCAACAC
>CAZHFP010000052.1:7984-11012 GCA_964531065.1 uncultured bacterium | reverse complement strand
TTTGGATTCCAAGTTGACAGGTTTTGCGTTGGCGGGTTAAAGTATTGGGCTTCCAAGGTCTCTTGGGGAGGCTGTTTTTTCCGAGAAGGTCCGAATGTCTCATAACGTAATTACTCGAATTAATAGAGGTTTTTAATGATTGTCTGTCCGGCATGTCACGCTGAAAATCCTGACGGAACGAAAATTTGCGTTAAGTGCGCCACGGAGCTTCCTAAGCCAGCCGGGGCCGCTAAGGCCAAGGCCGCAGCCGCCGCTCCCGAGAAAAAATTTGGGATGAGGGATATCGGCAGGGACATGGTGGACTTGCTTTGGCTTCTTTTGATTATCCTCCTGATTTGCACCGGTTTTTGGTACACCGCGACTAACGGTACCTGGCACTTAACTGATACCGAAGAAGCTAAAATCATGAACGTGCCGATCGTGGTCGCCCGAGCGCCCGTCCATCACGTGAAAAAACATGCGCTTGCCCCCGCTCCGGCCGTGGAAAATAAAACCCAGCCCGCCGAGGTCGTCAGTGAAGTACCCCAGGTTCCCGCCGGTTCTGCCGAGACTTTTTACAAGAAGGGCAAGGAACAATACGACGGCAAGCATTACCAGACTTCTTTTAACTACCTGCGCCAAGCCCTTGAAATTGATCCCACCTACGCGAAAGCTTATTTCGGATTAGGGTATCTTTATTCCCGATTTGACATGGATGACGCGGCTGTTCGGATGTACGAAATGGCGTTACGGTTTGATCCCAATCACGTTGAGTCCGTCAACAACCTGGCGATGATGTATTTCCGAGCGGGGAATTATGATGATTCCATTGTCTTGTTCCAAAAGGCCGTGGCCCTGGATAGTCAAAATGAGGATTACCAATACAATTTGGGCCGCGTTTATTTAGAGAAAGACCAGTTCAACGAGGCTCTCCAGGCCTATCAAACGGCGTCCGTCCTGAAAGCCGGCGATGACAGGGTTTACAACGACATGGCTTTGATTTACGAAAAGGTCGGCAAGAAACAGGAAGCCCAGGATTCTTGGCAGAAGGTCATGCAATACTCGACGAACCCAACCCTGCTCCAGCAGGCGAAAGCCCATTTGGATTTCCTTCAGACGCAAAGCTAGTAACGGCCGCCCTCCGTCGTCCGTCCTCCGCTGTCCGGACGGCCTCGAATTTCACAACGAAAATACCAATATAAAAAACAGGACCTAGATTAGGTGCTGTTTTTTATTTTCCGGAGGTCGGGGAGCGGACGGCGGAGAGCGGTTTTACTTCGGCTGGTTCTTAATCTTAGCGTAAAGCTTGAAGAGCTCCCGGAAGGCCCGGAGAATTACTTTTAAATTCGCTCCGGTCTGGGTTCCCGCCACGCGGGGATAGTGGGTGACGCCCACTTCCACAAATCGAAAACCCGCTTTGTTGGAGCGGGCTAGAAGTTCGGTGGAGACCATGGCTCCCCCTGCGGATAACTGGACCTTATCAATGACTTTTCGCTTCATCAGTTTGAAGGCGCAGTCCACATCCCTTACCTGAAAACCGAACAGGAACTTCACCAAGGAACCCCACATAAAGGCGTTTAGCTTGCGCATGGCCGGATCCCTCCGGTTTTTCCTGTAGCCCAAAATCAAGTCGCCCTCGTCCAGTTTTTCGATTAAGAGCGTGATTTCCCTCAGGTCAAACTGTAAATCGCCGTCGGTAAAAAAAACATAATCGTATTTCGAGGCGTTGTAGCCGGAAATGACCGCCCCGCCGTAGCCTTGGTTTTTGACATGGTGGACCGGGCGGACATTGGGGTCTTCCTTGGCCAGCCGATCGATGATCTCGCCGGTTTTGTCCTTGCTGCCGTCATTAACCGGGATGATCTCCCATTTTTCCGAAAGCTCGGGAAGGACCTTTTGGGCGATCCGCACCATGTTCTCGACATTGGCTTCCTCGTTGTAAGCGGGGAAAAAGACCGAAAGGGAAGAAAGCTTCGGCATGGAGGCTCCTTAAATAGAATGAATCGAGGAAATATTACCACAAGAGAAGCGTGGAAAAATCAAAATCCAATCTTTGGGATTATTGAAATTGAAGGCGTGAGTTTTGAGAAAGTGTTTTCGTGGTCAGCCAGTTGTAGGGGCGAGGGCGAGGCATGTCTCACCCCCCGCGAAAGCGTTTGTAAGGCGTATATCCAGGGGCAAAGAAGATAGGGCTGTGTTCTGAAGAGCGCGGAGTTGCTCTTATTATTCCTTGAAGGCGGGAATTTCGACAGCGGGATCCACCAAACGGGCCACCTTGTTGCCGACGTCCACGGCAAAATTGGTGCCCCGGTCCTCCGGATAAACCAAAGCCATGTTGGCGAGAAAAACATTCTCGATAGGGGTTTCGTAGCCCGGCTTCACCTCGCTGTAATGGAGGGGCACCACGGGTTGGGCGTAAAGATCCTGAAACAGATGATATTCCTCCAGCCAGCTTTCCTCAAAGGCGGGATTGATTTTTTTCAAGTGGGGAAGGAGCTCGGCGAAAATGTCCTCTTTTTTCATCTTGAAGTATTTGTGGTCCTGGGGAAGGTAGTTGCCCACATACATCAGGTGTTTGCCCTGATACCAGTCCAGGGGTGCGAAGTTGGTATGCTCGATCAAGGCCAGGATGGGAATGTCGGCGTCGGAAATATTGATCCAGTACATGTCGCTGAATTTTTGTTTCATCACCAAAATAAGGCATTGGGCCCCCAAAAAATCCAATTGGGTTAGACGCTGGACATAGTCGGCCGGAAGCTCTTTACACGTTTTTAAAAAGATGGGCGTGGCGGCGGCGAAAATGAGACGATCAAAAATTAATTCCTTGCCGGAGACTTCCAATCCCTTCAGCTTCCCATTTTCAGTGAGGACCCGGTTAATGGGCTGGTTGAAGTGGATCTTGACCCCGGCTTTTTGGACGGCCTGAGCTAAAGCCTGATGGAAGACCTCAAACCCGCCCTTGAAATAACCGAGCTTCTCCTGGGATCCTTTTCGGGAGGAGGCGCGGGTATGGATTCGGGCCCAAAGCCAGGCCATGGCCACCTTGTCG
>CAZHFP010000052.1:0-7884 GCA_964531065.1 uncultured bacterium | reverse complement strand
CCCATTTGGCTGGTCAACCAATGGAGGCTTTCCCGCACGCCCAGTTCGTCCACCAAGCCCCGGATGCAGGTGTCGCTGGTGAAGATATGGTGATAGTACTTTTCCAGGGTGGTTCCGGCGATGGGGAACCCGGAAGCCAATCCTCCCGCGTGGCCGGAGGCCTCGAAAATTTCAACCTCATGCCCGGCCTTGACTAAGCGATAGGCGGCCGTCATTCCAGCCACTCCTGCACCAACAATTCCGATTTTCATCCGGTGCCTTTCTTATGGTTTGACTTAAGGTTTCCGTTCGGCGTCCAGGCCGCTGAGGCTCAAATGTTCTTTTGTGGAATAATAAAAACCCAGCAGGGTAATGGGAATCAAGACCATAAAGTGAACCAAAAACATATAACCCACGGCCATTTCTTTTTGGACTCCGAAGGGCAAAAGAATGGCCACGCCGATAAACTCAAACAAGCCGATGCCGCCGGGAGCGTTGGGAATAAGAATTCCTAAGTTCACGATGGCCATTAAAAGGGCGGCGGACCAAAGGGTTAAGGGGCTAGGGGCGATACCCATGCCGACGGCCAAAAGATAATAAGCGGTGAATTCGCAGGTCCAAGCCGCGATCGAGGCCAGAAGAACCATGATCGTTTCTTTGGCGTTCTTGAGGATGTTCAGTCCGTCAATAAAGGTGTGAGCGAGATTTTCCAATGGGTTGTGGAATTTTTTTGGAGCCAATTGGATGGCGAGGTTCATGACCGTGACAGCCGATTCTTTAAACAAAACCAAGCCGAATAAAAGAAGAAAAGCCGCCCCGAAAACGTAAGGGGACCATTGAATCGCGTGCTGGATGCCCTGCGGCATGGTTTCTTCCTTCACCGGTAAATGGCCTACGCCTAAAGCCACCCACAACAGGATAATCATGGTGAGGCCGTCAAAAAGACGCTCTAAGACAATGGTCGCGAAAGAGGCACTGCGGCTGATGCCTTCTTTTTTACCGTTTAAATGGGCCCGGATAAATTCCCCGGCCCGGGCAGGCAGCACATTGTTGGCCATGAAACCGATCATCAAGGTGGGGAAGAGGCTTTGAAAAGTGCATTTTTTAACGGGGGAAAGGAGGACGACCCACCGGAATCCGCGGATCACATAGCCCAACAGGTAAATGAGGAGGGCCGGCAGAAGCCAAACCAAATGGAACTGGGAGAAGGCTTCCAACATCTTGACCCAATCGATATTTCGGAAAAGAAAATAAAAAGTTACGCCGATGAAGACGATTCCGATCCAAGTGCGTTTTTGGGTTAACATTTACCTTTCCCGACCTGCCGTAATTAATGAAGAGACATTTTCTCCGAAATGAACGTCTTTTGTAACCTAAAAAAGAAAAGAAAAATACCAGCGGTTGCCCTCCTCCGTTAGGATAGGAGGGCTATGACACTTTGAACCTGTCCACTATTTCGGGGGCGGGGTTGAATACCTTATCAGTTATCAGGAGGCCTCGATGCGTCCCTTCCGCTTTTTTTGGTTATTAACTGTTCTGACGATGCCGGCGGCGCTTTTGGCCGATGACAAAGCTCCTGCCGCGCCTTCCTTCACGAATTTTAAAGACGCTTATTCAACGGGTAACCAAGCCTTGAAGGACCGAAAATTTGAGGACGCTGTCGCCGCTTATTTTGAGGCTGAAAAGTTGGCCACCACTTCCAAAGGAAAAAGCCAGGCGGCCAACGCCCAAGGTTGGGCCTTTTTGAAAGCCCGCAAGTTGGAAGAGGCTAAAAAGGCCTTGGAACGCGCCGTGGAAGAGGACGGGGATAATAAGGTCGCTTTGAAAAACTTAGGGGTGGCCTCCTTTCGTCTTTATGATTATGGTTTTTCGGGAGTCGAGGAGTTGAAGACGGCGGTCAAAAATTTGGAAGCCAGCGGGGAGAACCAGGAACTGTTAGAACGCGCCAAGGGCGCCCTGAGCCGCGAGGATTCTTACGCCCAAGCCACAGCCACTCCTTCCGTTTCGGCGAGTACGGAAGGCTTAAACTATAAAGGAATGCTGGCCCTAGGCGACAGGCTCCAGGCCGACGGAAAATTTGCCCAAGCGACCAAGGTATTCAAACAAGCGCAAGTGATCGCCCGATCTCCGAGTGCCAAGGCCGCCGCGGCCAACCGCCAAGGAAAAGTCCTTTTGGATTCCCGCCATCCGTTGGAATCGATTCCTTATTTTGAACAGGCGGTGAAAGACCAGCCGAACGAGAAAGTTTATCTGAACAATCTGGCGTTCAGCTATTGGGTGCTTTATGATTCCGGCCGCGGCACGGAAGCGGACTTGAAAAAATCCGTAGACGCCTTTTACAAGGCCAATTCTCTTGACGCTTCTTTTCATTCCGAGAACCTTAAAATGGCCCTGGATGAATTGAAAGAGGCCGATCCGGAAGCTGCCAAGGCCTATAGCGTGAAAGACGATGATAAGGATGAGGCGGATAGTGATAAGGCCGACGCCAAGGATGACAAGGATGGAGATGAAAAAGAAGATTCCAAGTAATGGATGAGAGCTAACGAAACGAATCCTTAACCTTTTAAACCGCTGAGGGAAGCCATCGGCGCTGGAAAATTCGGCGCTCTCCCGCCTCCGTCCGCGGTTTTTTTTAGGTCCTATCAACTTTCGTGAATGGATACTGCATGGCTTTGGCCAACGAGCTCGAAAAGCTTCACCGCGACATAAGAAATTGTTCTAAATGTTTTCCCCAGGGGGGCAATTGCCCGGTCGCGGGAACGGGTCAAGCCAAAAAGGGAGGGTTTTTCTTAATCGGACAGGCGCCCGGTATCAAGGAGCCGGCCGCCCAGAAAAATTTCGCCTGGACCGCGGGCAAAAGGCTGTTCCAATGGTTTTTAACCATCGGGCTTCCCGAGGAAAATATCCGCCGCTACGCCTATATCACGGCCGTGACCAAATGTTATCCGGGGAAGGCCAAGGGCGGCAAGGGGGACCGAAAACCGAACCCGAAAGAAATTGAGAATTGCGATCCCTATCTCCAAGAAGCCCTTCGGCTTTTAAGCCCGTCGGTGGTGGTTTTGATCGGAAGCCTGGCTATCGAGCGGATTTTGGGGCCCCTGCCTTTTTCCGAGACCATCGGCAAAGAATTTATCAAGGAGCTTCCGGGCGGCGAGGCCTGGGTCATTCCGGTCCCCCATCCTTCCGGCGCCAGCCCCTGGCCTTATCTTCCGGGGAATAAGCAAAAGCTTGATCGGGCTCTTCGATTGATCAAGAAGAGGCTTCAAAAACAAAAGCTTTACAATCAGTTGTCCCTTGGCCGGTCCTAATGGCTGGTTGTATCTTGTCGGACCTCGGCTAAAATAGTCCCGCATTCAAATCCGACTTGGAGGAACCCTTGATTCAATTCTCGGCCGTTTCAAAACTGGACGCTTCTAAAACACCCAAAACTTGGGTTTTGCTGGGTTGCGAAAAAGAAGATGGATTCATCAACTTGCCCGGTAGGGCGGCGGAGTCCGTACGAAAAGGGATCGAAGCCGAGGGATTCACCGGCAAAGAGGCGCAGGCGGCCGTGGCTTATCCTAAAACCGGGTTTGCCGCGGAGAAGGTCATCGCTTTGGGTTTGGGAGCGAAACCAACGGTGAGCGCGGAAGCTTTGCGCCGGGCCGGGGGACGATTGGCCCGGAAGGCTCGGGAAATTCGCGCGGAAGAAATTTTTATGGAGTGGCCGCGCCCATTTAACGGCGAACAGATCAAAGCTTTCGCTGAAGGGCTGATCCTGGGTTCCTACCAATATACCCGTTACAAAACCCAGATGAAGGACGCCCCTAAGGGAATTGAAAAATTCATTTTAAAAATTTCTTCCGACCGGTTGGCCGCCGCGAAGTCGTCGCTGGAGACGGCCCAGTTTTATTCAGCCGGCACCGTCTTGGCCCGTGACTTGATTAACGGCGCCCCGAGCGACATTACTCCACGGGTTTTAGCGCAGGAAGCCAAAAAAATAGCCAAAGGGCCGGTGCGTTTGAAACTTTACAGCACCAAGGAATTGAAGCGCATGGGGGCGGGCGGGATTTTAGGCGTCAATATCGGAAGCGCCCAGGAACCCTATCTCATCCACCTTCATTATAAGCCGAAGGGAAAAGCCAAAAAATCCGTGGCTATTGTGGGTAAAGGAATCACCTTTGACTCCGGCGGATTATCGTTGAAACCCGCCGGTTCCATGGAAACCATGAAAATGGATATGTCCGGGGCGGCCGCGGTTTTGGGTGTCTTCAGCCAAATCACCAAATTGAAACCCAATGTGGAAGTCCATGGCATCATCGCCACGACCGAGAATATGCCGGGTGGAAAGGCCTATAAGCCGGGAGATGTTTTGAAGGCCATGAACGGAAAGACGATGGAAGTGCTGAATACGGACGCTGAAGGGCGGCTGGTGCTGGCGGACGCGCTGTCTTACGCGGTCAACCAAAAGGTGGATGCGATTATCGATATGGCCACGTTGACCGGGGCCTGCATCATCGCGCTGGGCTGGCTGATTAGCGGGGCCATGACGAACGACCCCAAGCTCTTGGACAGGCTCAAGGAAGCTACCGACGCGGAAGGGGAGAGGATATGGGAAATGCCCCTGGTGGAGGAGTATCGAAACGATATTAAGAGCCGGGTTGCCGACATCAAGAATATCGGCGGAGGCAGGGACGCGGGAACCATCATCGGCGGCCTTTTTCTGCAGGAATTCGTGGGAGACACTCCCTGGATTCATCTGGATATCGCGGGGCCGGCTTATCCCGAGAAGGAGTACCCCTCGATTCCTTATTTGGGGGCCCATAGCGGAACAGGGCTCATGGTCCGCAGCCTCTTGACCTTCCTCAAAAACGAATAAAGAGGCTGCCAAGGGTTTTTCCCCTTAAATAACGCTAAAAAAATGCCGGTGTGGATCATAGGGTCGCGACTCAAGCTTGACTGCAACTATTTTTCGGTTTCAATCGTCAAAAAAGCAGGTAACCAGGTGATAAATGACTGAATCGGAAGCCATTGACCGTTGCCGGCAAGGAGACGTGGGAGGACTTCAGGTCTTATTTGAGCTGCATCGGACCAAAGTCTACCATTTGTCTTGGCGTATGCTGGGATCGCAAGAGGACGCCGAGGATGTGCTTCAGGAAATTTACCTGAAGGTCTTCGACCGGATCAAGAATTACCGCGGGGATTCGGCGTTTAGTACCTGGCTTTACCGGATGACCACGAACCACTGCCTCGATATCCTGAGACGGCGAAAGATCGTGGCGTTCCTGGGGTTTGAAAACGCCCCGGAAGCCGTGGAAAAGAAAGATTCCGAAAAATCCATGGACTTGGGGTTAAGCCCCTCCGTGGAAAGGGCTCTGGCCAAGCTGCCCGAAAAGCAAAAGGCCTGTCTTTTACTCCGGGAGACGGAAGAACTAAGCTACGAGGATATTGCCCTGGCCTTGGATCTTACCTTGGGGACGGTGAAATCAAATATCCACCGGGCCAAGGTTTTTTTGAAGGAGCAGCTGGAAAAAGAGGGGCTGACTCCAGATGATGTATAAGAAGCGATTGAGAGGGTTTCGATGAAACGTGAATGGCAGGATGAGGATATCAGCAAAGCCTTGAAAAATTTATCTCGGACCGATCCGGCTCCGTCCGTCTATAACCATGCCTGGTTTAAAATTGAGGACCGGGTGGCCCAGCGCCAGCGTCCTTTCCTTCAATCCATCGTTTGGAAGCCTTGGAGCCATCCGATCCGTTGGGTGGCCGCGGCGGCCTGTCTTTTTGTCGCCTTCAGCGGCCTTTTATACGACGGCAATTCGGTGGATCAAACGGAGTTGGGCGGATATCTCATCAACATTTCCAATACTCCCGAAAGCGTCACCAGCGACCCTGGTTTGGTTCATGTTTCCGTGCTTTTAAGCGAGCCTTCGTCCTCGCTGCCCGACATGACGGTGGAAAATCACGCGGATCCTTTGGCGGCGGACGAGATATTTCTTTAAAAAAATAACAACTGGGGAGCGGGGAATGAAAAAAAATAATCTTTTTTTAGCGGGACTGTTTATTCTGGCGCTGGCCGCCTCAGGATTGGTTCAGGCACAGCCGGCTTCTGAGGCTACGCCCACGCCGAAAAGTTCCGATGCCGTCCCATCCCGCCTGACCCGCAAACAGCTTCTGGAAAAACTCCAGCTCTCGAAGGAACAAAAACAGGAATTGCGCAAGAACCGGGCCTCCTACCGCAAAACCATCGCTGAACTCGATGGAAAGCTCAAGGTAAAGCAGGTCGATCTCGAAAACGAGATGGAAAAACCCGAGCCGGACGAGGCTAAGTTGAAGGAAATCGCCGATGGGATAGGGGATTTACAGGGAATGAAGATCAGCGCGAAGATCAAGGCCGAGCTGGAAGTGGAAAAGAAGATACTGACTCCCCAACAGGATGAGTTGCTGAAAACCCTTCAAGGCAAGGAAAGCAACGCCACAGGGGAAATTATTTAATTTTTCCGCCGGCCGGGCCCGCTTTTTAAACGGCCTAGTCCCTTTTTTGTGCGATTTTTTTCATGATTCATCCCTATGGAAGCAGACAAAACACACAAAAGCCTCCCGTCGAAAATATTTCTAACAAAATTCAGGCGCGATCCCCCGTTTTTACCCATAAGCTTTGAAAGTTTTCGGCGCAGGTGATATTATTAGAAAACCATGGGAATTTTATACAAAGTCTTTTCTCCGTTCCTCAACTTGCTGAAGTATCTGGTGAACAGCCTAGAGTTCCGCAAATTCAAGGAAGCCGTTCACCGAAACCCCCAAGATCATCATCTGCGGGCCCGTTTCGCGAAATACTGCCTTAAAACTTATTTTCAAGGGACGTCCTCCAAGATCCATGTGGTCGAGGCTGTGAACCAATTCGAGAACATCGTTCACTCGGACGTTCTTGATTTGGAAGTTTTTTACTTGATGGGGAAGTATTACCAAGGGCAGGACAACCATAAGGCCAGCGAAATTTATCGCAAGGGCATCAAGCGGTACAACGACATTGTTTCCAAAAGCGTCGAGTTCCGGCATGATTACGTGGAGACGGCCTTTACCATTGCCTTAAACCTGTTGGCGCTGGAATCCAACGTTGCCGACCCGGAGTTGGAAAAGTTTTTCAAGAATGTGCGCCGCACCTACCTCAAACAATTCCTCGAGAATAAAGTCGAGTTTACCGCCGACCCCCTGGGGGATTCGGAAAAGCTCCGCCCGAACGCCAATTAAAACGCCTTAGAAAGATAACCATAGGAAAATAAAAAAAGCCCTGGAAATTTTCCAGGGCTTTTTTGTTGACGGAAGCTGCAGAACTATTTAAACCTCGTTAGTAACTTTGGCTCCCCTTTTGTAAAGGCCGGTAGCGGCAAAATAGCCGATCGCGAGAACCCCGACATACCAATACCACTCGTCATGAACGAAGTGTTTTCCGGCGGCCAGCATGGAGAACACCAAAGGAATCGAAAGATAAACATTCAACTTGGACGCGTTGGCGGCCCGGGTAACGACTTCTGGAGCGGCGGCGCTTCCGGTCTTGATGCCGTTGATGATTTTACGCTGGGCCGGCCAAATCACGAACCAGACGTTAAACCACATGATGGTTCCGAAAAGGGCGCCCATCGATATCCAATGGCCCCGGGCTCCGTGAAAGTCGGCCCAGTTGTTCGGCGAATAATTCAGGAAAAAGAGCAGCCAGCCCAGAATGAAAGTAATCATCGCGGCCCAGCGGAAGAAGAAGAGGGCCCGGGGCATGAGCTCCGGAACGGCCTTTTTCTTGGTATCCGCGTCCAAAACTTTGACGTAATTCGCGTTGACGAAATTAAAAAAGTACAACAAACCAATCCACATGATGCCAAAAACCACGTGGAACCAGCGGAAAAGGATATCCAAAATCTCATTTGTCGT
>CAZHFP010000051.1:0-17472 GCA_964531065.1 uncultured bacterium | reverse complement strand
TCACGCCCCAAGAGGCGGCCTAATTTCTCGACATCGGATTGATAAAAATCCGCCAACTCCTCCCGCAAACCTTCCCGCAACGGCGGCCTTTTATAAAATTTCCGGTTCAAATGGATGAGACCGGTTAAGACCCCGAGGCTTTTCCCTACGTTCAAACGATTCTTTATTTTCCAAACTTGGGTCGCCATGAAAGCGAGGTACTTCTGGACCCGGGGCCACCGTAAAATCTTGTTCTCGTTGATCCGGGGAAAATTCTTCCTATGATCGGGCCGAACACCCAAAAATTCCAAAACGGACCGGTAAGTCTCAGCCGTATTGGTCATGAAATCGTCGTAAATAATCACCAGAACCTTCTCACGGGGGACCAGGGAAAAAAGCCTTTCCATCTGGTCCCCCAGTTTTCCCCATTGGGAATAACGCAGCCGGTCCTTTTCCACACAGAGGGGGGGCAGGCCCCGCCCTTCGTCCCTCTCTTTTTCCAGGCGCCAGGCCTTTTCAAAATCCTCAACGCTCTCGATGCCGCAAAAGAACATCTCCGAGTGGAAGGAATAAACCAGGTCCACGGGATTCCGGAGCATGACGATGAACCGGGCGCCGGGGTTGAATTTTAGGATTTCCGGCACCGCTCGTTTGGAAAACAAGTGAGAGGTTGAGGATTCACCCACGGCTAAGTGAACCGCGGGGTCAGCCCCGCGATAATAACCCAGGTATTCTTCCAGGGAGGGTTGATGCTGCTTGGTCAGGTCAAAGTCGAAATACTGGGGTTCTTTGGAACTGCTGATAAAAATGCGAGGATGCTCGGACAGGTACTGGGCCAGAGCCGTGGTACCGCACTTGGGGGCCCCGATAATAAAAAAGTTCGGCAAAACCATTTTCCCTCCCGAGGGTATGAAAGGTATAGCCCCGACAACTATTTTTTTCCAGACAAAAAAACCAGAGAGTTCCATGAAACGGCGGCTGGAAAAAAGCACTTAATTATTTTATCGGGCCGATGATGTTTAGACTTCCGCCAAAGACCTTTTGGACCGTCTTACGACATTATTTCATCGATTACCTTGGCGGTTTCAATTGCGCATTCGTCCCATGAGAATTTCCGGACTCTTTTTAACCCCTTTTTCCGAAGCCTGGCGCCAAGCTTTGGATTTTTGACCAATTTGAGTATTTTTTCCGCGATGTCCCTCGGGTTGGACGGATCAAAATACTGGACCGCGTCACCACAGACTTCCGGCAAGGAGGCGGCACGGGAGCAGACGACCGGGGTTCCGCAGGCCATGGCTTCCAGGGGCGGAAGCCCAAAGCCCTCGTAGAGGGAAGGGAAAACCAGAAGGTCAGCGGCGGCGTAAATCCCCCGCAACTTCTCATCGCTCAAAACGCCGGTAAATTGAACGCGTTTGCCGAAACGTTCGGCGCGCCGGACAACCTCCTTGTCCCCGGTGATAAACCCGTCCTTCTTACCGACAATGATCAGATTGTGGGGAATTCGGCCCTTCAGGAGATCAAAGGCTTCCAACAAACGCCCTAAATTTTTGTGGGGCTTCACGTTTCCGACGAACAGCAAATAAGGCTGAGTGCGGGGACTTTTCTTCCGGGCGCCTTTAAACCAGGCCTCGTCCACGCCATTATGGACCACGAACATTTTTCGGCCGTCCCCTCCCGCCAGCCGAAGAAGTTCCTGCCGGGTAAATCGAGAAACGCAAAGAATAGCGTCGGCCCTGCGGACCAGCCGGTTAAACATCGACCTGGCGTAAAGCTTTCGGTGGATTCCCCGGACAAATCGGGGGTTGGCCAGGTGAAAGACGTCATGCACCGTTACCATGAGTTTTCCCCGGTACAAAAGCGGAAAATTATAATTCGGGGACCAAAACAGGTCTGTCGCCTTGGGGATCTTGCGGGAAAGCTCAAATTGCTCGGCCAAAGTGAAGATGTCCGAGGTCATTTCGATCCATTCGATCCGGGGCCCCCGGGCGAAACCTTTCCATCGCCCCATCTCTTGAGGGCGTCCCAAAAGATAAAACCGGGTATCCGGCCGGGATTGAATCACCCTTGGAACCAAATTCCGGATATAGGAACCAATTCCCGAGGACCACATCATTCGAACGTCAATGGAGACGGTTTTGATCTCGAACTCCCTTTTTAAATCCCAAAAATAGAACGCGGAATCTTCACTCCAGTTGATTGCCCCGGCTAAATAAAACCACTATAATCCAACCACTCCCACGGATGTTCGATCCTTTTGAAAAAGGTCAGATATGGCTCCCACCGGCACGCCTTTTCCCAAAAGCCTCAAATGGGCCTTGGGGTTTTATTTCCTCTGTTTCCTCGGCGCATACTTCATTTTACAACTGAAATACCGCCCCGCGGAAGTGGACGATTCCTGGTGGCTCAGCTTCGCTTATAACTTTCTACACCGGCACATCACCTATGACGTGATTTCCGGGGCGACAGTCCCATGGAACGGGATCACCCATTTCGGAAAAACCTATGCTTTCCTCATCGGAACCATCCTTGATTTTTTCGGATGGACCAAAACCCACGCCTACGACCTTTCACTTTGTTTTGTCCTAGGCGGCTTCACTGCCTGGTATTTCATTCTCCGCAGGCTCCAATACAGCCGGGAATTATGCGCTACTTTCTGCGTCGCCGGACTGCTTTTGGACCCATTCTTTAGCGCCGCCCTCAGCGCCCGCACGGAAGCCTTTGTTTATTTGATAAGTTCCTTAGCCCTTCTCCTATTCGTTTGGGATCGTTACTTCGAGTCCATGGTAATGGCCTGGATCAGTTTAGAAACCCATCCGATCGGGGCGGTGGTTTTTTTCCTAATGGCCGCCGTCTTTTGGGCACGCCAATCGCGCCATATCCCGCCCCTGCCAAAATTCCCGCGGATCCTAACACTCTCCCTCGGCGGTTTCGCGGTTGGCGCGCTTTATTATGTCGTTCTTTATCCCGCCAACCTCTCCCAGCTTCCCTCGATTCTTGTCCAAGGCAATCAAATGGGGGACCATTCAACCCAAAATTTTCTATTTGACTACTTTTTTCACTCAAAATATCACCGGCACTTCATTGAATTCGTCTTGTTCCTGGTATGCGCCTTTGAATTTTTCAGAAAAAAAATATTCAAAAACGATCCCCTTGTTTTGCCTTTGACCGTTTCATTGCTGTTGTTCACTTTCATCTTTCGGCGGCCCATGTACCATTACGCTTTATATTTCTACCCTGCTTTCCTTTTAATGCTCGCAAAAGTTTTTGAAGTCCGGTGGAGCCTGACACTTTTAACCCTGGGGCTCCTGGGCCTTCTCCTACCCCAGTACGCCTTCGTCTACCGTCTCCATCGGGATTATGACTTCAACAAGGAAGTGAAAAACTATCAGAAGCTCATTCCGGCGGATTCACTCCCGGTCCTGGGAGGCTACAATGGCTGGTTCGCTTTTCCGGGCCGCGACTTTTACTTCAGGAAATATTACGGGGATCTCCAAAAACTCGGATTGACCCGGTTTTACCTGATTGACGAGGACGGACCCGGAGAAAACAATATTCCCGAAATAACGGATTACCTACGGTCCCATTTCAAACCGAAGCGAATTGGGGATTTTTACATGGGAAAATGGCATTTCATCATCACGTCAGAAGAATCCCTTTCACAACAGAAATCCTGAATGACTCCGTCCATTTCAAACGTCCGGACCCTCCGGAGACGGGGAGAAAAACTCATCCCCAGAAAACTCAAGGAATAGAAACATCGTTCGGTTCATCGAACAAATGATAATTTTTTTGTTCGATCGCCGCCTGAAGGCCGGACCTTTTTTGATAGATGTAATATTGGGTTCGGGTGGCGAGAAAAGCCGTTTGAAACAATATCCCCATCACAATGACGGCCCGCGCCGCTTTCGCCAGCCCCTTCCGGTCCGCGAACCGGCTCCAAACATAAAACGAATAAATCATTACGATCGGAAAAGCGATGTGATAAATGTGGGCCAGGGGCCATTTGACGGTGAACCAAAAACTGGCCCATACCAGGAGGTAAAAAAACAGGGCCAGATACTTGAATTCCTTCCAACCCTTCCGGGCATGGTCCCGGAAAAACCAGCAAAGGATGAGGATAAAAACCTGGAGCTTGGCGGCATAGTCCAGGACATAACTCAAAAAGTAGTAGACATAATAAAAAGGCGAGATTTTCACCAATTCCTTCAGGGGCAACTCGAAAAATCCCCAAAAATATCCAATCTCATAATTGGCGAGGCTGATGTAGCGCTGCAGGATTGTTTTCCAAAGATGAAAATTCCGTAAATCAAACGCTTCCCCGAATCCCCTGCCGCTGGCCGCGCGTCCCAACCCATAATGAAGAAGGGTAGGAGCCAGCAAAGAGGCCGTCGGAAGAGCCCCCAAAATAAAAAAACCAACCGCGGCGGGGAGAGTTGCCGAGGCCCTGAAAAGCCGCAGTAAAAAAGTCGCCATTAGAAACGGAATCATAAAAACCCAGGACAAATGGAATTGCATCACCCAGAAGAGTGAAAAACCCATGAAGGCATAGGACGCTCCCAGCGGAACAACCTCCAGGCTGAATTCACGGACGGATTCAAGAAAGCCGATGAAAAATAGGACGCTTCCAAAAAGGACGAAGGAAGCGTTGTTGATGTTAGTCGTAAGGTAAAGGGTCCAGGGCAGGAAAAGCATGTAGACCAATAACCAAAAGAGTGAAAATCCCGGAAATCTTTTTTGGCAATACCAGGCGAGAAAGCATAGGGCTCCCATTGAGAGAAGGTTGAGCACAACGAAAGGAGCTTCGGCAAAGGGGAACAATTTAAGGACGCATCCGATTAAAAAACCTTCCAAGGCGCCTGGAATTCTTGTGACAAAGGCCGTTTCACTCCCCCCCACAATCGGCCCGAAATAGGGCCATTCACCCGTGCAATAATATTTGAGTCCAATAATGTAGGTCTGGATATCGTCGCTGGGATTCCCGTAAAGAAGCAGTCCAAAAAGCAGGCGGAAGGCAAAGGCGAACAATAAAAGAAAAAGGACCTTTCTATTGAGCATGGTTCACCACGGACGTTCCGGCCGCCTGGTCATGCCAAGTTTTGAATTCCGGGCTTTTCAACACCCACAAGTCGCCCAAAAGAAAAGCGCCCGTCGAAACCAGCTTTACCACCGCCCGGACAAAAGCCTTGGGGTAAGGAACGGGCTTTTTCGCGGGCGTCGCCACCTTAAGTCCTTGGCTCCATTTGCCGATGGTCTGGCCCCGCATTTCGGCAACGAGTACCGTCTCATATAAGAGCCATAACACAACCAATTGGCCATGATTAAAACCCGCGACGCGCGCCGGCACGTAAAAAACCGCAAGGTCCGCTAAAAAAGCCAAGGATCTTTTCAAGAGGATCGGCCTTTTCATGGTATTTCCCCGGTTTGAAATGAAGCTATTTCACGGCGAAAGGAAAACATCAGCGGATTTCAACGAAAATCAAAAAACGAAAGACACAACGGATTCAACGGCGATTATAATTACCATTCAATGAACCGTCACCCGAATTGTCCACCAGGCCCCAAATGAAGGTACTCTTCATTTCCCATAGCTCGGTCATTCCCAACTACCGGGAAAAACTCCGTCTTTTAGCCCGCCGCAAGGATTTAGAAATCACCCTTCTGCTCCCCGAATTTTGGCCCGAGGCGGGCCGGCGGGTTAAAACAAAAAATCAGCCGGCTTCAGACGAAGGGTTTCGAATCATCTCCGCGCCCATTGTCTTTGAGGGCAGGCTGAAACGGCATTTCTACCCCGCCTTTGGCCGCATCGTCAGTGAAACGCGTCCCGACCTGATCCACATCGAGGAAGAGCCTTACAGCCTGGCGGCCTGGCAGGCGGCCAAGGCCGCCCGACGCACGGGGTCTAAACTCGTTTTCTTCACCTGGGAAAATCTATTGGAAAAATTCGGTTTTCCTCATCAAATGATCCGCAGCTATGTTTTTAAAACCGCCCATCACGCCATTGCCGGCGACCTGGAGGCCGCCGACCTATTAAGAAGGGCTGATTATCCCCCTTCCCAAATCACCGTGCTTCCCCAATACGGCGTGAACCCAATCCTCTTCAAAAAGAAAAACGCTCAAAAACTAATAAAACAATTGAAGCTGGGTCCCTTCACAGCGGGCTACGTGGGAAGGCTGGTTGCGGAAAAGGGTGTCCACCACTTGTTGGAAGCCTTCGCTTTGATGCGGAACCACGCCACCACCCTGTTATTGGTGGGAAGCGGTCCCTTTCGAATGGACTTGGAAAAGAAGGCCACCCAATTGGGAGTCGCCAAACGCGTCCGTTGGATACCCTCAGTGGATCAAAATCTTATTCCCGATTACCTCAATTGTATGGATGCCCTTGTCCTTCCCTCCCTGACCACAACGACTTGGAAAGAACAGTTTGGGAGGGTGCTGATTGAAGCCCAAGCCTGCGAGGTTCCCGTCATCGGATCCGATTCAGGCGCCATACCGGAAGTCATCGGGAAAGCAGGGTTGATCTTTCCCGAAGGAAACTTGGTTAAATTGTCGGACTCGCTTCATCGGCTGGAGTCTTCTTCAACATTGCGGAGATCATTGGGCCGCAAAGGCCGAAAGCAAGTTCTGGACCTTTACACCAACCAAAAAATCGCGGACAAAATCTATGAAATTTACAGGAATGTTTTGAAAAAGCGATAAAACAAGTCGAGAGGGCGGGTCTGAGACCCGCCCCTACAAAAACCGGCATATCCGGCACCTAGAAATTTCCTTTTAGAGATCAAGACCTAAAATCCCATTTTTTGCCATAGGCGCATCCTGATTCTTCGAAGCTGGGCGATAATGGTTAGTCCTTCCGGATGAATTAAACGCGGCGGGGGGTCGGCGACCGGTAATTTTGAAAGCTTAACGTTTTTCTTCACGACATCTTTACGAACATAAAGCAGCGTGTTTTGACTGTACCACCACATGACTTCCGGATCGGTCCAGATTTTCATTCGAAGGCAATCCAGGGCCAGATATCCCTTGAGTTTGAATTTCTCGGACCAATATTCGGGCCATTGCTCATTGACGTGATGGGTGCCCCCTTGACCGGGAACGGCCGCCGAAAATAATATAACCGGAGACAGGCTGGTGAGGTTTTCGACCAAGGAATCCGCCCGGTTCGCCGGAAGGTGTTCGGCAACTTCCAAGCAAACCACCAAGTCAAAACGGCGCTCCAAACCGAAAGGCAGGCTCAAATCCGTTTGAAAAAAACTTCCAGCCGGTATCTCAAGCACGTCCGTCGGATTGCTATCGATGCCCAAAATATCCTTCACGCCATTTTCTTGAAAGGCTTTGAGCCAGGATCCGGTGCCGCAACCCACGTCCACGACTGAGCGAATTTGGATGAGCGCCTTCAAAAGGGGAATTATTTTTATCGCGGAACGATAGGAACCTTCTTGGATCCCGGCAAAAAATTTACGTCCGTAAATCGGATTATTCCCCATTAAAGAACGCCTTTTTAATTCAGTTGCATCATGTTTTGCCCATGATTTCATCCGATTATTTTTTGAGTTCTACCAATCCCGCCGCCTCATCCCGCTTCCTTTTAAACGCCGCCAGGCCGGCTTTCCCCACCGAATACCAATAAGAAAGGAATCCCCAGGGTATCCTCCAGGGCCGAAACACATTGTATTTACGGAAAGCTGTCTCCCTTTGGTCCCGGAACAGGACCATCCACCAAAACTCCCACATCGGAAACAAGTGGCGCCAAGCGAAATAAACCCGGGAAAAGGACACCCGCCATTCAACGGGCTTTACCCCTTTTTTCGTCCTCATGCCGCCAGGGGCGGCCAAGTGCAGTAAATGGGCTTGGGGGTCATAAACAATAAGCCCGCCGGCCTTCCAAATACGGATCGAAAAATCCGTGTCATCCCGGATAACCTGCCCGACATAATTAGTGTCAAAGCCGCCAACCTTTTTCATTATCTCGGCGGTCACCGAATAATTGGCGCCCATCATATTGACGACCCCTTCCACCCGCTCCAGGGAGTTCAACCGGAAGTATTTGTAGTCGAACAATCGGGGCCAATTTTTCTTTTGATGCGGGGTTCCATAGCGGCGTTCATCGGCCTGCCTTATCCTTCCCGCCACCGCCGCGACCCGGCCATCGTCATAATTTTTCATATGCTGGGCCACGAAATCGACCGGCAATTCTACGTCATCATCAATATTGATAATGACGTCGCAATGGGTCTCTTTCCAAGAGCGGTTCCGGGCCATCCCCACGTTGGGCGGACTTTGCCGGATCCATCGAATTCGCCCTTCCTCCTCGGCCGTTTGAAGAAATGCGTTTGTCTCGGGCAAATGGTCCGCTGTTTGGTCGATGACCAGTATTTCATCCGGAAGGGGGTTCAAGTTGAAAGCTGATTTCAAAGTATTGACCAAATACTCCTCACGGTTATATGAGGGGATGGCCAAACAAGCGGTTTTCTTTTGGGGTGCCACTTTCATTCCATTCCGAACCGTTTTCAAGCCGTGGACCTCATATCCGGCTCTTTTTCACATCAAGAAGATACAACAATCATTTTTGAAGTGAAACAGAAACAAGGTCTAAAACTTCCTCCACTTGAATCAGGTTCATGCACTCATTTCCCAAGGGACAGACCGTTAATTCGCAGGGTGAACAAGCCGTTTTTTTTTGAATCACCGCCACCTTCTGGCCCTGGGGACCCCACTGTTCCACCTGGTTGGTTCCCGAATAAAGGGAGACCACCGGCGTTCCGACGGCCGCGGCGATGTGGGCCGGCCCCGAATCCACCCCAATGAAGAGCCGGCATTCCTTCAAAAAGGCGGCCAACACAGGCAAACTCAGTAATCCAGCCGTTGAAAAAACCTTCCGGTTGCAACCGCTTTCGATTTCCGTCATCCCGGGTTTTTCACCCTCGGTCCCCACTAGGGCGATATCCACATCCCCCGGCAAGCCGTTGATCAGTTTTTGCCAGTTGGAAACAGGCCAGCGCTTGGAAAGGGCGGAACAAACAGCGTGGATCGCGATCACCGGCCGGGTAATCCCCAGCTTTTGGCGGATTTCCATTTGGATTTGCTCGTCTTCTTTCCGGGGATAAAGCCTGGGGAACTCTTGCGGTCCGGAAAGGGGAATCCCCGCCTGCCCTAAAACATCCAGATTTCTCTTCATTTCATGCTGTCCGACCCGATAAATCGATGGATGGGTGAGTAAAAAGCCTAACCCGGTTTTCGCCAGTCCAATCCGATTTCTGATGCCGGCCCGGTACATGGCCCAAATGTGGCGGAAGTCTCCCCGCAGCTCAATGACGGCATCATATTGGCCGTCCCGCAGCAGATCCTTCAATTCCGCAACCGTCTCCCCCTTTACCCCTTCCCTCGTGAACCACGAAGCGGTGAATATTTTCGGGATCGCGCGAAGCCCCGCCATTTCCACCAAATCCTTGGCCCAAGGCCCGATGAAAAAATCCACTTGGGCGTTTGGTAAAGCCCGCTCAAGCTCCCGAAGGGCCGGTAGTGCCAACAAAACATCCCCTAAATGATCCAACCTCAATACCGCGATCCGCCGAACACCCTGCCATGAAACCAGGGTTCCCGCCGGCCTGAACAAAAGCCTGCCGATGGCATCCACCCATCGAACGATGAAAACTTTAAGGGGCGATTTAAAGGCGTAGGGACGGTTCGGGTCAACTTTTATATCCGCGGGTTTGATCATGATTCCAATCCGGAAATTTTTAAAAACATCAGGAAACATTTCCCATCAATAGGCTGAGGGGATGGCTGTCCCAATAACCGTCCAAGGCTCCTAAAAGATTAAACCCCAGCGACAAGAGGCAAAGAATCAAAGCCAGCCATTTCCACGGCTTACTCCAAGTGGAAAAAACACCCGGCAGGCAGCCTATTGGAACCATCAAAAAAGCCAATACCGGCGTAATAAGCCTGGGCCCATAGCACCAGCCCCCCCACCAACACTCGAAGAGAGACATCATCAAAAAATAAATTAAAAATCCTCCCCCCAATAGCAGGGCATCCGATCGATTTTCCCGGAGGAACTTTTTCCACAGTACCAGGGCCAATAACGCCGCGGGCGCGAAAGTGATGATTCCATGGTTCCAAGAAAACAACAAACCTATCACACCTTGAAACGGGTTGCCGAACCGAAATGGCTGAGGAGGCTTAAAGGCCGAACCATACAGGAGGGCGTCGGTATAAAGGATGACGGCGGTCGAAAGAATGGGTCCGGCGGACATCCAAAGGATTTTCGCGAACTTTTTTTCCTTCACATACAAAAAAGCCAACGGAAAATAAAGAATCAAAAAGTTAGGCTTCAAGAGGGCTCCCAACCCCAATAAAATCCCCGTCCAAAACCCGGACTTCCTTTCCAGTGTCAAACAAAAGGAGCCGACCGCGAAGAAAAGCAGATAGGGTTCCATGAATAGGGTGCGGCCATAGGCCCAAAGAGGCGTTCCTAGGAACGTCAAAAGGGTTCCCAAATTCAAAGCCAACGGATCTTGCGTGTACCGCCAGAGGATACGCCGAAACAAGAAGGCCGATAGAATCACGGCCAGATTTGAAATCAACAGGGCGAAAGGTTCCGTGGCGGGGGTCCCCCGGAAGGGCCACAGGAACGGAGCCAACAAAAAGGCGATGCCGGGTGGATGCCCCGAATACTCCGGCAAACCGGAAATATCCACCGACACCCCGGGCCTCTGTTGCGGAACATAGACCCCATCCGCGTCTTTTTTCCATTTATTCGTTTCATCATAGACTTCAGGCCAAAGAATCCGCTTGCCGCCGACATTCCAATTCACCTGGGGGTCCAGGGCCTCACCGGCGAATTTTCTACCTGCCTGCCAGGAGCCTTTTCGGGCCGAATCGTAATTGTTCCGGAGGTCCAGGTCCCCATCCATTAAAAAGCTGTTGATCATCACCAAATAATGGGGTTCGTCGCCCCCCTTAATCCTCGGCACGCCAAAATGAGGCCCATGGAAAAACAGTGGCAGCCATAAGCACAACACAAAAACAGGCAGGAATTTTTTGTTGGAAGAAAGGAATTCGACCATTTTTTTACGCATTTAAGGCTTTCTCGCCCATAAATTCATGGGCATCTCATAGAAACGAAAAGACAGTTCGGCGAATAAAAAAGTAACGGCCATATAGATAAAGAGAGCCGCGAATCCGTTCAAGCCGCTTAAAAAAGGCCAAAGCAAAAAAAGCACCGCGGGGTGAAAGAGATACGCTCCATAGCTTAATTTCCCGGGCCAACAAAAGGGAGCGAAATATTTGGATTCAAAAAAGCGCAGATGGAGCCCCCCCAGCAGGAAGAAAAACACCCCGATTCCCAGAAGTTGATTCCCCAAAATTTTCCATCCCCATTCGTTCGGCAGGGCTGGATGGCCGTAAGCCGTCAGAAAAAGAACCGTTCCCAGAAAGACCAATCCCCAGCAATGAATGTTATGGGCCGTCAAAAAAAACTTGAATTTTTCAACCGCCAAATAAAGCAAGCACCCCATCGCGATCAATCCAAAACCGGAAAAAGAATTCATTCCCAGTCGGTCACGGGTGGGAAAAATGGAATGGGCCGTCCAATAAGCCAAGGATCCCAAAATAACGACCCCGCTCAAGAAGATAATTAAACGTCGTGCGCCGCGTATCTTGTTGAGCAAGAGTGGGTAAAAGAAATAAAATTGCTCCTCGATCGACAAGGACCAAAGGACATCCCAGTGAAGGCCAAAATCCGGGGTGATGTGTTCATATCGAATCTTGTACCAATTAAAGGTAAAGGTCAGGATGGCGATCCAAAAAGAAGGACTGAATCGCGCGTAAGGCTTCCGGAAGCAATCCTCAAAACCCGGGGAAGAGACCGGTGTAAAGGAAAGAAACAAAATTCCGACGGCTAAAGTCGCGATCAACAAAGGAAGAATGCGGCCAGCCCTTCTTCTGTAGAAATCCCTGAAATTCGGTCGAAAAAGCCCGCCCGGGCCCAAAGCAATCAGCCGGGTGATGACAAATCCGGAAATGACAAAAAACATGGAAACGCCGTATCCGCCGGCTCCCCAAATTTTGATCCACCAGGCTTCGAAGAAAGGATTCGCGCGAGAAAAATTAATGCCGCTCGGCGCCAAATGCGTCGCCATCACCGCAATGATCGAAAGGGACCGGACCAAGTCGATGATCTGGATTCTTTTCATGGAAACAGGGAGCCTTTCACCACCCGGCCTTTACCGGACGGTTGAATCCTTGGTTAAAACCTCATCGGTTTTTTCAGCGGCCTCAAAAACGGAGGAATAAACCGGCTTGCCGGAAAACCTTTGGCGCAGATTGCGGATTTTACCGATGGCCATCGAATAAAAAGGCGCCAATCCGGATCCGCGGACCCACCTTCGAAACGCGATCCAGGAGGACTTTTTGTTTCGAAAACTCCCGATGATTTCCCAAACTTCGGTTTGATCCGCCGGGGCAAGCTTAGCCAGCCCCTCATTCCAAAGGGTGAAAAGATCCGTCAGATTCATTCCCGACCCCATCTTTTGCTTGTCCAATATTTCCAAATAATTGGTCACATAGTAGCCTACCCAATTGGGGTGGATCCCGGAAAACTTATCCCCTGTCATTTCCTTGGCTTTTAAAAAGTCACGGACCAGTGTATTGAATAGGGTATTCAAGCGAACCGGCGCTCCCTCGTAGGGGTCTACTTCGGGGAAAGAGTTGGTATAGCCCTCAACTCCATCCAAAAAACTGGCCGAGCCGTTCCCCAATAATTTCGCCGCATGCTGCAAATAAAGCGGCTTGTCGATAAACAATACTTCGGGGGTATGGGTCATCATCAGAAATCCCGCCATAAAATCGGGCGATACGGGAACGAAAAGTTTTCCGTAAATTTTCCGGATTTCCTTAGCCAGTCCCCCGTGATAGCAGCCATTGCAGGTATGGGGAATCTGTTGGCTCCAATAGCCCCCTTCGATCCAAGGCGTAAACCGGGCGAATTCTTCCATCAAATCCTTGGACTTCAAGACCTTCGTCAGGCCCCGGAACCGGCCGATTTTCACCATACCGGATAATTCCGAATAGCTCCAATGGTCGCACCAGCATACCAGCCCGATCCCCGGAGCCCGGGACATGATTTGAGAATGAAGGTACTCCAGCGAATGCGGCAGCATCACCCGGCGGTCGGTGAGGATCAGAACGTAAGTTCCCCTGGCCTCCCGCGACGCGAACTCAAAATGATCCGGCATGTTGAGCCATTGACCGGGCCGGAGGTACCGGACCTTGGAGCCATCCGGTTGTTTTTCGATGATCTCCAGGTTTTTCCTGCGCATTTCCTCCAAATTCGAGTTGTCGGAAACAATGACCTCAAAATTCTTAAAAGTCTGCCAGAGGACCGTCTTCAGGGTGGCTTCCAGAAATTCGGGACGGTTCATGGTCGGTACGATGACCGTGAAAAAAGGTTCTCCTGGGGACTGGGAGCCGGAAATCGATGGGTCGGCGTTGGGTAAATCAACCATTAAAAGTTCCCCTCATATTCACGAGGAATCGAAAGCAGATATTCCGGATAAAGCCCGTGGATAAAATAGCCGCCAAAGTGGCGGAGCCCCATATCAATCCAAGCCCAGCCATCCTCCCCCAAATGTTGAATTGCTCAAGGGGAACGACGAACGAAGCGCACCCGACCACCAAAAGGGATACGGCCAAGGGTCCGAAAACATCCTGCAGATACCATGCCCCCATCTCCTTTTTCAATAAACGCTGGTGCATGATTGGGATGATGATCAGCACGTACCCGGCGTTGAGGATCACCCCCACACTGGCCGCCCCGGCCGCGCCGTATATTTTCGTCAATAAGATGATGAGGGGCACCAGGATCAAAACCGAAAAAAGATTGACCGTGAAGTTTAATCGGGTCCAGCCCGCGGCCAGTTGAAGGGCGTAGGGAATGTTCATCAGCCCGTTGAGCGCCGTCCCAATGACCAGGATGCTCACCAAAACATGGGCCCTTTCTACCATCACCGGGTCCTTGGTCCACAAGAGAAGGATTTCGCCCGAGAAAAAGGAAATAACCAGCGCGGTCGGCAGGACGAGGACCGAAACCAATTGGGCGCTTTTGTGGTACAGGTTAGCCAATTCCCCCTGTTGCCGCAATTCAAAAGCCCGGGTGAAGGAGGGGAAAGTCGCCGAAAAAATCGGCCCCACCAGCCGATACAGGATCATAGCCACGGTGCTGGCCAAATTGTAAAAACCGAAATTTTCCAGGCTGAGCATCCGGCTCAAGATGATCTTATCCATTTGGCTGAGGATGGTGCTTAAAAGGGTGATGCCCGTCACTCCCGCGGCAAAGCGCCAAATATTCGAGAGCATTTTTTTTCGGAACCGGGGACGATGTCCTTTAGCGGGTAAACTAGACCAAAGAAAATAGGCCGCCAGGCCCGTTTGGATCCCGCTGATGAAAATTTGCCATTTAAAAAAAGCCTCGATGGTCGGGGAAACAAACCAAAGAATGGCCACCGCCCCCAGCCCGCGGAAGGCCGCCATCGAAGCATTAAGAACTCCCAGGAGCACCTGCTTTTGTTGCCCCCCTAATCCTCCCGCGTAAAAGCTGAAGGGCCATTGGAAAGCGATTGCGATCCCCATATAGACGATGGCCCTTTGGACGATGAGGGGCGAAAGGCTTTTGGGGTTGAACCAATGGTAAGCCAGCAGGGGCGACAGAACGACCACTCCCGCGCCGATAAGGAGGGCCACCGTCCAATAGGGAATTTCCAGGGTCCTTAATAGGTCCCGCAGGTGGGTGGCCTTGTTCGCCCGCGCCGCTCCGCGGGCCATTTCGCGGTTCAGGGTGGCGCCCAGACCCATATCCAACAGGGCGAAAATGGACAACAGGGTTGAAAAAATTCCAACCAACCCGTAAGACTCGATACCCATCAACCGGATGTAGAGGGGAACGAAAACGAGGTTCATCAGGCCGATAAAAAGACTGCTTCCGAAATTAGCGATGACGTTGGTTTTTAATTGGGTCATTTAATCGGCCACAGCCTTGGAGGTCATTATCGGGTCTTACGAACCCAGGCGCCCGGCCAATGGGTGATATTTTGATCCAATTTGCTTTCATTGAAAGGCCACTCCGGCTGTTCCAGTATAAACTCGGGGTGGGCCTTAACAAACTCCGCCGCCGCCTCGGTGGGATTATCCCGCTTCCATTCCGCTTTTCCCCGGGGAACGTCGTAAACGTCCTTCATGATCCCATCGGTGGCCACAATATAGGAACCCACCGACACGATATCATGATACAGCTCCATCTCCGCGCGCACATGGTCCTTGGTATGGTTGGAGTCCAAAACCACCAGAACTTTTTCGCCCTTTTTGATCAGGGATTTAACTTTTTTCCCTGTTTCAGCCTCAATGGCGTTTGCCTCAATGAGCGTGAGGAAGGAAAAAAGCTCATGGCTTTCAATGGCCTTGCGATTATGGGGACGGATCTCAATGTCCACGCCGATCACCCGGCCCTTTCCCATGGCCTTAAAAAGGCTCGCGTAAAAAATAAGGGAGCCCCCATGGGCGATTCCCGTTTCAACAATGACGTCCGGCCGGATGCGGTAGATCACTTCCTGGATCCGGATCATATCTTCCGGATTCTGGATCACGGGCCTCCCCATCCAACTGAAGGTATAGGGATACTTTTCGTTCCAACCCACCTTCAGCCAAACTTGAGAAATGGTTTCAAAAGCTTCTTTGGAGTAAAGGGGGGCCGAGGTCTTTTGACCGTTTTTTTCAGTGGTTAAGGTTTGCGTTTCAAAATCAACCGATATTTTCATGAATTCCCCCTGTGAGCGGACTAATCTTACTTTATTTTCAGCCGGTGGTTAAAACGAATTCCGACAAAAATCGGGGCCCAGTCCAATGGGACGGGAAGAGGTTATTAGGTAGCCTGCTGGCCCTTAAACCATTCGATCGTCTGTTGAAGGCCTTTTTCCAAAGTATAGGCGGGTTTCCAGCCCAAATCCTTAAGGCGCCGGTTATCCCCCGCCAGGACCGGCGGTTCCCAGGAATAGTAGGGCTTGGCCCCGAATCGGATCAGTTGAGTCCGTCCGATTATACGTCCCACGTTTTCCAACAATTTCCGGACCTTAACCGGGGAGCCCGAAGCGATATTAATAACTTCATTGGCCCCCTTCTCAGCCATCAGACAAAAGGCCGTCGCCACATCCTCTACATGGATATAATCCCTCACTTGATTCCCCTGGGTAGCCGGAAAAACCTCACCCTTCCGTAAGGACTTGATCACGGCGGGGACCAAGCGCCTTTCATCTTCCTGGGGTCCGTAGGGATAAAATATCCTCCCCCAAGCGAAATGGATTTTCGCCAGGTCGGCTAATTGCCGGCCCATTAGGCCGCAGGAGAGTTTTGCCGCCGCGTAAAGGGTTGTTGGACCGGTCGGAGAATTTTCTTTCAAGGGCGCCCGGGAATAGGCATACTCCGCGCAAGTCCCCGCCGCCACAATCTGTCGGCAGCCCGATAGAACCAGCTCATTGAAAAGGTCCAAGCTCGTTTTAAGGCATGAGAGGTTTTCGGGTGACGCGAGATATTTTCCCGGTTCCGCGACCCAAGCCAAGTGGACGCAAGCGTCGGGCTTAAACCCCGCCAGCGCCCTTCTCAGGCTTTTCAAATTGTCCAACCGCCCTTGTCTCTTTTCAATTTCGCCGAAAAAACCCTTCAGTCTCCACGGCGCTTTCCCGCCGGGGGTCAATATCGCCACCGAATGGCCCCGCGAGAGGAGCGCCCGGGTCACCTGGGAGCCAATGAAGCCGGAGGCTCCCGTCACGAAAACTTTCATGGATTCCAACCAGGGTAAGTAGAATCCTTGGCAGAAATCACGGAAACCGGCAGGGGCCATTTGATCTTAAAGGCCGGATCATCCCACTTGACGCCTCTGGCTTGTTCCGGATGGTGTGATTCGGATATCTGGTAAAACACCTCGGTATTATCAGAAAGGGCCTGGAATCCATGGGCAACCCCTTCCGGAATATAGAGCATCTTCCGGTTGTCAGCGGTTAGTTCCACCGAAAACCACTCCTTGAAAGCGGGCGACTCCGGGCGCAGGTCAAGAATGACGTCAAAAAGGGCGCCCAAGGTACAGCGCACCAACTTGTTTTCAGCATGAGGCATTGCCTGGAAATGCATTCCCCGCAAGGTCCCCTTCTTTGAGTTGAAGGAAATACTGCATTGGGCCAGATCCGCGGATAATCCATGGGCCTTGAACTCCTGCCGATCCCAGACCCTTGCGAAGAATCCCCTTTCATCTTCCAGCCGTTCGGGCTCGATGACAAAAGCACCTTTTATTTTTGTTTCAGTGAATTTCATATTCCGTTAAACCACCTTCACCTGGGGAAGCGGAATAATAAACTTCCCGCCTTTTTGCCGGTAAGACGCCTGTTGCTCCAAAATTTCATCGGCGAAATTCCAGGTGAGAAGCAGCACATAGTCCGGCTGGGTTTCCAG
>CAZHFP010000050.1:0-17476 GCA_964531065.1 uncultured bacterium | reverse complement strand
CTTGACGCTATTCATTCTTTCTCCTTAAATAAACCGCGATTCATTCCCCGGGGGGTAAAGACCATGCCGAATTTTTATCATTATGCCCAATGTTCCACCTGCCGCAAGGCCCAAAAGTGGCTGGAAGCCCATAAAAATAAGCTAAACGCCGTGGACATTACCGACCATCCGCCCAGCACGGAGCAATTGAGAAAAATCCTTTAGGACTCAGGCAAAAAAATAACCGGCCTACTCAATACCAGCGGGGTTCAATACCGGGAATTAAACATGAAGGAAAAAATTAAAACCCTTAGCGAGGACCAGCTCTTGGCCCTGCTTTCAAAAAACGGGCGGTTGATCAAAAGACCCCTGGTGTTTGAGGGCGCGAAGGCCACCATTGGCTTTAAAGAAGAAGAATTTAAAAAAACCTGGAAATAACCAAATCCGTTGAACCACCGAGGTCACCAAGTTCACCAAGTACGGCAAAACATTCATTCCGAATTAATTAATCACAAGATATTTTAGGTCTTTCTTGGTGACCTTGGTGGTGAAAACGGGTTTACACTTGCTTATTGTTTCTATATTTTGTATTACTAATGCCTTGCGGGGGCCCTCTTTCGGGCCTAATTCCACAGCGAAGGACGCTAAAATGAACCTATCGGATCTCGAAAAACACCTGGGCAAGGACGCCAAGGACCTTCTCGGCTACAAGTGCAAGGGCATCGCCAAAGAAAGCCTTCATATCCCCGGCAACGACTGGGTAGACCGGATCTTCGCCTCCACGGACCGCAATCAAAGGGTCCTCAATAACCTCCAGTGGCTTTATTCCACCGGCCGCCTGTCCGGCACCGGCTATGTTTCTATTCTTCCTGTCGACCAAGGCATTGAGCACAGCGCGGGAGCCTCTTTCGCGAAAAACCCGATCTATTTCGACGCGGAAAACATCGTCAAGCTGGCCATCGAAGGCGGCTGTAACGCGGTGGCTTCCACCCTGGGAGTTCTCGGCATGACCTCCCGCAAATACGCCCACAAGATTCCTTATATCGTCAAACTCAACCACAACGAGCTTTTAACCTACCCCAACAAGGCCACCGAGTTTTACTTTGGCACCGCCAAGCAGGCCTATGAGATGGGCGCGGCGGGTATCGGCGCTACCGTTTACTTCGGAAGCGACACGGCCCAGAGGGAACTCGAGGAAACCACCAAAGCCTTCCGAGAAGCCCACGAATTGGGCATGTTCACCGTTCTCTGGTGCTATATCCGCAACAAGGCTTTCAAGACGAAGGATAAAGACTTCCACCTGTCCGCCGACTTGACCGGCCAGGCCAACCACTTGGGCGTGACCATCGAGGCCGACATCATCAAGCAGAAACTGCCGGAGAATAACGGCGGCTTCCTCTTTTTGAACCAGGAATCCAACTACGGCAAGTTCGACAAACGCATGTACGAAACCTTGATCCCCGACCATCCGATCGAGTACACCCGCTGGCAGGTCGCGAATTGCTACATGGGCCGGGCTGGCTTGATTAACTCGGGCGGAGCCTCCGGTGACAACGATTTCGCGGAAGCCGTGAAAACCGCCGTCATCAACAAGAGGGCTGGCGGCATGGGCTTGATCTCCGGACGCAAGGCGTTCCAACGCCCCATGGCCGAAGGCGCCAAGCTTTTGCAGACGATCCAGGACGTTTATTTGTCCAAGGATGTCACGATCGCTTAAAGGCCGCTGTCCGCTATCCGTCGTCCGCTGTCAGCAAAATCAAGACAATAAAAAACCCTCAGCCCCAACGGGCTGGGGGTTTTTGTTTTCCGGGAAAATTATTATTGAATCAGGGCGATATCATCCACGTAAAAAGGGGAAACAGCCTTGGGGCTGTTGGAATTAATCACGATCCGATCGAAAGAATCGGGAACCTGGAAATCACTTAGGGACAACTCCACCTGGTTCCATTGACTCACTTTCCAGCCATGACGCGGACCGGGCGTCATGACCTTTTCAACTCCGACCTGGCTTCCCTTGAGCTCAAACCGAATCCGGAATTCCACGTCGCAACCGGTGGGAAGAACCGCCATTCGGATGGACTTAAAATCCTTGGCTAAAAGGCTCTTGCCGCTGAATTGAACTCCGCCCCATTTCCCCTCCAAGAACTGAACGAAAACGCTGTGATCTCCAAAACTCATCTCTCCTGCGGAACCATTCAAACCAGGATTAGGCACCTTTGCGTCTAAATTGTAGGTCCCATCATCCCAATGGGTCACGAACCAATTCCTGTCCCAACCTCCCCGAAACACCAGGATGGCTTTTCGCCCATGGGCCACGGCGGAGACCGGGCCCGCCGCATCTTGGTTTTCGATTATTTTTCTTCCAACCACGGGTCCTATATAGTTTTTCGCCATCACGAAATTGTCAAATTGGGCTGATTGGTTCTGGGGAGTCGCCCAGCTGGGGTCGCCTCCGCCGAAAAAGGTGTCGAAATACATCTTGTCGATTTTGAGGGAGGTTGTGTCCCGGAAACGCAGATTCGTGACTTCCAGAGCCTGTTCGCCGTCCAGCCAGGAACGGATGATTCCGTCTTTCTTGCCCGGGCTATTCATCTTGACGTAGGTTTCCAAGCACTGCCATTTTCCTGGAATAAAAAAACGAGGACAACCTCCGTAATTCCAGTCGAAATCTTCTCCGTATTCCCCCGCCTGATCCGGATGATAGACGTACTGGACTATTTTTCCGTCGCCACGCCACATGACACGGGCGCTCCATCCGTCAGTTCCATCGGGCTTATGACCGCCCGTATTGGCGGTTCCTCCGGCCAAACCCGGAAGTTTACCGCCCTTCACGAAATCAAATCCCGGTTCAAAACGGACGTAATAACGAAGATAAAGGGATTCTTGGGGCTCAATGGATAATTTTGAAAAATCCGTCAGAAACTCAAAACCGCCCTGACTTCCGATAGTGTCCTTAGGGTACGTCACTTGAAGGGAGTGTCCCTCGAAAGCGTCGGATCCGGTAATGAGACGGCCATGCTCGGAAGGATCGGGCCCCCAAGCCATGCCCCAGGTCGATGTCCAGGGTTCGGACTCAAAACCGCCGAAGAAAAGAAGATCCGCGCGGGATTTTAACCCTGGTTCCGCCCCCATTTGGTCGCCCTCGAAGGGCAACCCTGCCATTGGCAAAGATACCAAAAATAAAAAAAGCCCCGCCTTAGCCAAGGAGGGGCTTTTGAAAATTTTCACAAACAGCTCAATAGAAAATAAAAGCGTCGGCGGTGAGAGAATAATTTGGCGTCCCCACCGCCATGGCGTAAGGCGAATTGGGAGTGGCGGACATTCTCGCCAAGTCGATCTGGAACTTGAAATTCCTTACGGGATAGGAGCGCAGGCTCAGGACATGGCGGAATCCGTCAAAAACTGAAGCCTTTTTGATCGAATGGTCGATAAACTCACTGGTCGCCCGAAGATAAATACTCCGCCCCAAATCAACCTCCGCGCTAGCGTGGTAGGTAGTGTAAAAGTTCTTTCCAAAATCGGAAAAACCAGGCAAGAGCGGATCATAGATAAGCGTTTGACCGTCATACCCCGAATCAAATTCCCCCAGAATCACCACCGGTCCAAGCCTTCCAAAACCAAAAGCCCCGCCGCGGACCTCCTTGGTCGCCAAATCCAGGTTCTCTCCATAAACTGACCCGCCCAGGGTAAAGTCTGATAAATTAATACCTCCCTTGGCCGACACAATTTTTTCGGAATTGGTATGGGTAACCGCCGCGCTCAAATCCAACTGCTGAGACATGTCGCCATTCACAAGGGCAACGTTCAAGAAAACAGGTCCGGGATAAATCCCCACTTCCATTCCGTCTGGAGTCCCTCCGTCAAAGCTGAAGTTACCGTTCAAATAGCTCCGAACCAAGCTGTTGTCATCCGCCAACTCCAGGCCGTAAGGCAAGGTGAAGCGCCCGAGTTTGAAATAAAGTCCTTCCGGCAGGCCTGAAATCAGCCCATAAACTTCCTTGATCTCATTCTGGTCCAGCTTATAAGTAAAAACGCCAGAAACCACTTCATTGACCCTTGCGCTTAAGGAAAAGGAGGCTCCCGTTAAATAATTGGGACTTGTTTGGTCGAAAATATTCTGATCCAAAGCGGAATTTTTATTAAAGGTAGCCGTATAGCTTTCATGAATATCCAAGCCCGTGGAGACAAAGGAAGGCGTATTGTGCTTGATGACTTGGGCGGCGTCGGACAAGCCCTGCCAGTCGAAGGTTTCCAAGCTGTTCCCGTAGTTCTTTCCGAAATCGTTCCGGCCCCAGCCTCCCGTTTGGTTTAAGTGGCAGGCGTTGCAATTGACGCCCTTCCAAGCCGCCAGGTAAGGCTCAGCCCAAGCGCTGGAAGCTCCCAGGGAAATGAAGACGAGCCATAATCCCATCAAACGATTCCGCATGTTTTCTCCTTTGAAATGAATGCTTTTCGACCGGCGGCAAGAAGGCTCAGAGACGATTTATGTTTATGCATATACACTTATTTTTTGAAGTTTACCACTTTTCCCGGAAATTGAAACTAACTCCCGAAATTTCCCGCCTTTTAAATAGGAGCCCCGTGGCCAACGCGGCCAACGTTAATAAGGTTAAAAATAAACCCAAACGAAAAGAAGCCGGTTCATACCGGAAAAAAATCTGATGAGCCCCCGTCTCCGGGAGCAACACCGCCATCCAAAGCCCGTCCGCCCGAAAAATGGGTTTAGGCTTTCCATCCACCCAGGCGTGCCAGCCCGGTGAGAAGCTCTCGTCAAAGACTAAGAAGCCTTTTCGGGAGGAAGCGATTTCAAAGCTCGCCTCGCAAGGCGAATTCCGGCGGTTTTGAATATGGGTCTCATCCTGGAACAATTCCCTTCCCCACGCCGTCCATCGGTCCAGAAGCGAGGGGCCGGAATAACCCGATAGGCCTCGGTTCACGGCCGGCAGAAAAACCGCCTGTCCCCCCGTCCCCTTCTCGGTATAAACCTCGTTTTCCAAAAAGGCCTTCGGATTCAGCAACGCCTCAAAAACTTCCTGGCGGTTCGGAAATTCTTTCACCAGAGACACTTCCCAAGCGTTTCCCATGGCTCCGGCGTTTTTGGTGAAAACCATGCTTCCCATTGTTTCCCTGGATTGAAACTTAAATCCGGGGAGCGCGTTCGGAAAAAGGATCAAGTCAACTCCGGCCGCGTCCAAAACCCTTCCATCATAGGGGTATCCCTTTTGGAGATACCGGTTCAAGTTCTGAAACCCATCGGTGAAAATGGTGAGATAGCCCCTGGCGGACTTCAGACCCCAGACAATGTTGGTGTTGGGGACTAGGTCCTGAGCCGTTTCCCGGAAAGAATCCTCCAGATTGTGAACATCCGCTGAATAATAATGGTTAGGGTCCCGCAAACTGATCATCCTCCCCTCGCCGGTCCATTGCCGAGCCTTTTCAGCGGTCTGGCGCACTTGGGAGTTTTGATAAGGGTCAGCGACAAGGTGGACGATCCGGTCCGGCACAGCGAAGAGATCCAATATCCACAAGGCTCCTAACATCCACGCCCATTTTCTTAATGGATTTTTCTTCGAGGAAAAATCCACCGTTTCCTGAAGACTGAGACCAAGTGAAGTGAAAACACAAAAAAGAAACAAAAACGAAGCCTTCGAAGGCTCCACTCGGTCTAGCCACTGGGCGGGAAAAATCCTTAAAGGGAAAAAGTTCATTCCCGCGAGCCAAAAAAACCAGAAGAGTGCCGCCCCCTTCCAGAAAAAATCCCGGGACTTGGCGGAAAAGAAACTCCCGAGGAAAAACATAAGGGGAACAACGCCCAAATATAAATTATTGAAAATAAAATTCGGATAGTCGCCCTTGTAAGCCAAGGTTCCGGGCGTCCCCAATATTTGGGGTTGGAAAATTGTGAGGTAATTGATCCAACGCAAACTAAAAAGATTATCGCCCCAGCCTTCCCGGTGAAGGTAACCCAAATAATCCACAAAGGGCATCCATTGGCAGGCCGTTATCCCTAAGGCGGCGAGAAAGGCGCTTCCGTGCAGAATGTGTTTTTTCAAACTCCTGGTATTTCGCGCCCACATCCAAACGCCCATGAAGAGGGCCGTGTAAAAAGTGAAAAAGGGATAGCCGGCCAAAATTTGGAAGGACCAGAAAGCCGCCAAGAGCGCCCAGTTCATTAAATGAGGCCGGTTAGTTAGCCGAACCGCTCCCCAAAAAACCCAGGGCACCCAAGCCACGGAAGCCAAATGGGTGGGAAATCCCCAGTAATTGACCATGAGCGCCGAGCCGGCAAAACTCAGGGCGCAAAAAGTCGCGGGAACGGACGAGATTTTTTGAGATTGAAGCCAAAGATAAAACCCCGCCGCGGCCAGGATGCCATGGAGGAGTGAAACCGTTAAAAACCAATGGGTTAGTCCGGTAAGGTTCCACAACCAAAAGAAAGGATAAAAAGCGGCGGACTGGAGGTTGGCCACATGGGGCGTTCCGCAGGCGATGTAGGGATTCCAAAGGGGTATTCGTCCGTTTTGATAGGACTCCACGTTGAACCACTTTTCCGGAAATACATATTCCAGCGTGTCCATGGAGGCGGGTAAATGGCCCCAAAATCGGACAATCCAGAAAAAGGTTGAGAGGAAAAAAGATCCCCACAAAATTTTAAACGTCACTTTTAAATTCAACCTTGGATCCTTTTCAATAAAAGACCTGTCCACCAACCCCAAACGATCAAACAAAAGAAAAGACCCAGCCGGAAAGCCGCCGGAGCGTAAATGAGCACCGCCTTGTTTTCTCCCTCGCTTAAAACCAGACCTTTAAAAGCGTGGTTGACCATCTCCAACGCCCTTGATTCAAGTATCCCGTCCTTTTGGACCCAAGCTTTCCATCCGGGATAATTCGTCTCCGATGAGGCCAGAAAGGCTTTTCCCTCCCCTTCCGCTGTGACCAAGGAACAATTGGGCGAAAGGCTGGATAATACTACCCGGCGCAGAGCATAGGTCGCGGCCAAAGAGGGTTCCTCCACAAAACACAGCTTCCTATAATCCATTGAATTCTTGTCCGCCATGGAAAAATCGCCTTCCACCGATGGGCCCGCCGCTTTCGTTTTCCCCACCGAAAACCATTTTGGCATCGGGGATGGATTTTCCGAAACCTCTTCCGTATCCTCCAGCCCGCTGATTTTTTTAAAATCTCCAAATTTATTTTTCCCAAAAACATAACGGACATCTAAATAATCCAAAACTTTCCGTGAATGTTTCGCGGAATATTGGAAAGCCGCGAAGGTCCAGGCGAAGGAGCTTTTAAGCTGGATCGTATTATAAAGGGGCGCCTGTTCCCTGCCGAAGGCCAGGGGCCAATTGGGATAAAGTTTTTGCTTGGCCGCCTCATAGGCCTGAGCCATCGTCGCGCCCTGAAGCTTCGCCGCTTCCCCCATGAGCGGCGGGGTGAAAAAGAGCCGTCCCGGCTTGGGTAAAGACGACAAAAGCGCCGGCGTCTTCTCGTAATAGCCGCGGTCCAGCAATATGTTCAAACTATCGGCGGCCGAACCAAGGGACAAAGCCAAGGCGGCCAAAACACAACCCCACCGAAGCGAAACGGGTTTGAGAAATACGGCCGTCATCAGCAAAGCGAAGGAAGCCATAAAATCACCCGACGTCATGGGCGGGTGAATCAAAAGCGACGCGGTGTAAATCACCGCTACCGATCCCCCCCAAACCCACCGGCCCCTTGTCGATGCCTTTTGCCCCAACAACGATTCCAGCGACTCCATGGCCATCCAAACGGCAAAAAGCAGCAAAATAGAAATCCAAAAGCCCGAATGGACAACCAGGGAATAGCCCGGCAGAACTGCCTTCAATATTTTTCCCGCCCCCAAAACACCCAAACTTAAAACAAGAAACACCAGAAACACAGCCGGGGATGTTTTTTGATAAACCCGCCGAACCAGGCCCCACAACAAGAGACAAAGGATGGGAAGACCAATGTAATAAGTGGATACCCAATAGTGGGGGCCGTGGTAATCGGGCAACAGCGGGTGTCCTTGGAGGAAGGGGCTTAAAGCCGTGCCCAAATCCAGCCAATTAAGGTCGTGGAACTTTCCCGCGCCGTTTTCATAGTTGCTTTGCCCGAGAAACTCCGCGAATGGCAGTCCCCAAACCAAGTTGTAAGCCGTGGCGATAAATCCGGCTAAGGCAAACCAAACCAGCCAATTCAAATGTTGGAACCGCCAAGGCGCTAAGGAAGCCTTTTCAAAAGAATTATTAAGTTTCTTTGAATTTTCGCTTTTCTTGGCGCCCTTGGTGTCTTGGTGGTGAAACAGGTTTTTGGTTTTCCACCCAAAATGAAGGAGCAACGCCAAACCCGTCAAGTAAACCAACACCGGGTATCCGGCCGATAATTGCATGGCCCAACCGAAAGATAAAAATAACAATCCGCCTTTTTCTCCGCTAAAAATTTTTCCAGCAGAGAGAAAAACCCAAGGCAGCCAGCTGATGGTCATTAAAGCCACCGGCGTCCAGGAAGAGCAGACTAGATGGAGGGAAAAACCGAAAGCCAAACTCCCCAAGAAAGAAACCTTAGCGGTGAAACCTTCCGCCCTGGCGAAAAACCAAAAACCGATCAGGGCCCACAAATGATGGAAAATAATGAGTGCCGCGAAGGCGTTCGTTGGACTCAATAAGGAATAAAGCAGCGGGACAGGCGGATAGGCATAAGCCATTTGGGGATCGGCGAAATAGGGCGTTCCAAACTGAGCGTCCGGATTCCATAGGGGAATGAAACCTTGGGCCAAAACGACCGCTCCCCATTTCCACAAGGGGTAAAAAAATCGCGAAGCGTCCACGAACACGAAAATGGAATTTCCGAAGATAACTTTCCAGTAAAACAGGCAAATAATCGCCAAAAATAAAAAAAGAACCGAAATATTCAACTTTCTTTCCCCAAATGACAGAGTTTTATTTTCCATGGGCCAGCTCTTTTTTCAAAAATTCAACCATTTCAGGGGAAAGAGCCACCAATTGCTTTTCCAAGGGATCAATCCGGTCCGCGTCTTTCCATTGGTTATTAACTTCCAAAGCTTTTTGAAAACAAATCCGCGCTGTGACCCTTTCCCCATTTTCTTTATTGAGGACGCCTTCGTTCAGCCAAGCCGCGGCGAAATTAGGTTCCGTCATCCTAGCTTTCTCAAATTCATGATCGGCCCAATTTTTATTTTCGGTTTTGACTGCGAACAACCCCCACTCAAAATTTAAAAAGGCGTTATATGGCAGTAAATTTCCCGCATCATCCCAAGCCTTGTAGGTTTTCATAAGAACGTCCCGGGTCGAATCCACCGCCCATCGGGCGGAAAGCCTTTCGGCCTTTTTCAAATACCATTGGCCATCCACTTTCTCTAAATCAAGGACCCGCTCAAAAGCTTCATCCGACTTCCTCGACCAAATCGGGTCTTTCGTGGTCATAAATAGTTTTTCCAGATAGTCGGCTTTTGCCGCTGCATAGCGAGCGTCCCAGGAATTTAACCGTTCCGCTGTTTCCAAGTCCCGCAAATCACCCGGTAAAAATTGTCCGGCGGACAAATGGTTTTCAGCGTTGTTTTTCAAAAGATTCGAAAAAACCGGCGGTCCGAATAATCCCACCGCCAAACCCACGGCTAAAAAACCGCCCACCATCGAGGATTTAATTTTCTCGGTCCTTCCCCTGTCTAAGAAACCTACCGCTTGAAGGGCGATCAAGGGCGTGTGAAGGCAAAAATCCACCAAGGAGGCCGCGCCCAACCCCGCCAAAGCCGACCGATGGGCTGGATTCTGGATTCGGCGCCAAGCCGCGATCAACAGCATCGTTCCAAAAACAAAACCCAAAACGCCAAACGCCGTAAGTAATTCCAAAAACTCATTGTGGGAATATTGGGCGTCCATTAAATAGTGGCTGACACCGGATAGCCGAGGGGATTTGACTCGGTGATAGAGTCCGGCGAAAGCTCCCGGCCCCACCCCAACCCACGGGCTTTTCTCCCAAACTTTTAGAGACGATCCCCAGATTTCAAATCTTTCCCACTTGGTAGGACTAGGGTCGAGGGACCTGAGATAAAGCAATCCCCCCGCCAGCGCCAAGGCGATCACGCTCAGCCAAACTCGATTGCGGGGTTTGACCGCGGATAATATCCCGGCCCCCATTCCCAGAAAGGCCCCAAAAGCTTTTAAACGAACCATGGTGAAAAATGCCAGTAATGGGACAATATAAGTAAAAATATTCCTGGGTTTCTTCCAGAAAATAAAAACCAGCGGAATCAAAAAGAGGCCAATTTGCTTGGGATTGGGGAAAATAACCCAGTCCTTCACATCCGAATATTGGAAATGAAGCCAGTTGGAAAACCCAGGAGCGGAGTAGTGAAAAGACTCCCACCAGATTTTGAGCGCCCACGCCAATCCCAAACAAGCGAATAGTTTCATGAATTTTGTGGGATCGGTAAAACAAGGCAGCACCAAATAAAAAGCTAAAAGAACTCCCGAAACCTCAAAGAACCAAACCGCGCCCATGGCGGAGGGCGAGACAAAGGCCCGGATCGCTAAATAAAGAGCGCCGCTAAAAATCCAAAGAGGAACCTTGCCGAATGACCGCTGAAACAGCCCGACCGATAGCCACAAGACGCAGGCTAACAACGCGAAATTCCAGGAGCGGAAGGGGGGCCAAAAACCCGCAACCAATAAAACAATCAACAATCCAATTTCTAAATATTTAATCGGTAGTTCCGGAAGGCGAAAAGGCTTGCTTGGGCGTAATTCCAACCGTCCGGCAACACCCGCGAAAAACCAAATGAGTTCAGGCATTTGAAAAGGAAGGTCAACAAGGGAGAGCAACAAAAACGCCAGCACTCCGGTCATCATGCCCCAGCCTTCCCATAGGGCGGGAACTTTAAAGCGGCGCGTCAAATCCACTATCACGAATAAAAATAGAACCAACCCAACCCACCCGGTTTCAACCAAAACTTGAAGGAAGAGGTTATGGGGAAACCGCGCGCCCGTTACCATCGGTAATCCCGCCGACTGATAAGCCTCACCGAAAGTTCCCAGACCCGTTCCCAACCAAGGATGAGCCGCGAAAAGGGATAAGGCCGCTTTCCATAACGCCAGCCTTGTCCCTAAGGCCGCGAGCAGCCAGCTTTGGATTCCCCTGGCTGAGATAAGGAGGGCGATGCCCAGAACCCCCGCTAAAAGAACCCCCGCCGCGGCGGCTTTCGAGGACCGGCTTAAAAGAACTGTCAGAACCGCTAGGGTCAGGCAGACAAAGGCCCCCACGCTTTGGGTGGCGAATAAACCCAGAACCATCGCCAAAGTCGAGAACCCAAAAAGGATCCGCTTAAACCCCGTCCCGTTTTTCGCGAGGATAAACTCCAGGGGAATAAACAAAATAAGAAAAGCGGCTAAGGCTCCGTGGGTCACGAAGGGTCCGAAAGCCCTTTTATTATGAATGGCAGCCTGGAGAATTTCGTGCTCATCACCGTTTAATTTCGGCAGAAAGGGAGCCAACTGATCGAAACCGAAAAACCACTGGTCCAGCGCCATGAGGGAAGCCAACAGCGCGAGGATCAGGCCCATCTTCTCGATGGGGCCAAGGAAGCCGCGGCCTTTTCCAGCCGACATGGAATACAGGAGAGTTCCCAAAAAAACCAATCCCGCCGATTGAAGGGTTTGGCCTGGGGATAGAGACCATAGGGACGACGCCAAAAGATAAGCCAAAAATAAAAACCAGGGCTTACCCACCGTTTCTTTTTTTTCAGGGGAAATCGGCTGGAACAACAGAAGGACAAGCCCTCCGCCCAGCGCCACCCCCAAGGAAGTGGGATAGGCCATGACCGGGTGAAAAGCAAGATAAAGGCCGATGAGGACATAGGAAAATCCCCAAAGCTTGGTCGATGACAGGGGAGTCGAAAGAAGGGATTTCATAGGGCTATTTTACGTGAAATTCAGCCGTCAGTCCTCAGCTATCAGCCGTCAGAAAACCTGGTTAAATCATCACTGCCAACTGAAAGCTGAGGACTGACAGCCCCATTAGATTTATTTTTTCTTTTCCGGAAGAACTAACAACGTGGCGGCCCGCAGGGCCAAGAGATAGCTGTCCTTCCCGAAACCCGCGATAACGCCCACGGCCACCGGGGACACATGAGACGCCTGCCGGAAGCCTTCCCGGGCGTGGATATTGGAAAGATGGACCTCGATGCAGGGCACATTCACCGCTGAGATCGCATCACGGATCGCCACCGAGGTGTGGGTATAAGCGGCGGGGTTAATGATCATGACGTCGGCCCAATGGCGGGAGTTTTGAATGGTTTCTACGATCTCGCCCTCGTGATTCGACTGGACCACCCTTATTTCCAAGTCAAAACCTTTGGCTTGATCCTGCAGTTCTTTATTAATCTCCTCCAAGGTTACCTTGCCGTAAACGTTGGGCTCGCGCTCCCCTAAAAGGTTTAAATTGGGTCCATGCAGCACCAATACTTTTCGCATCACGTTTCCTCAATTCCCGGAACAAAGAATGCCCTATACTAACTAGAAAGAATCCTGCCCGACAATGAAAAACGGAAAAATCCTTTTAAATCTAGGATCCGCTCGATGCCCAAGCGTTTGAAATCAAAAAGCCTTTCTTCCTTATCCCTGGAACCAATTCTTAAGTCCCGCGAATCCCTCTTTTTATTTTTTTCCTTCTTTCTTTTGGCTGGCTCGAACTTCCTGCTTTCCTATTTCCAGCTTCCCCTGACGGTTAATCTTTGGGTGATTTTGACCGGACTATTGCTTCCCTTTTTTTTAATCCTCTCGCCTCTCTGGCCCCAAAAGGACTTTGCGGCGAAACAGTCCCCTCTCCCCTTATCTTCCCTCTTCTTATTTTTCTTTGTCTTTTCCGCCCTGTTTTTGAGGCTTTACCGGCTGTCCAGCCTCTCCTCCTGGCCGATTGTCGACGAGGGTATGTTTGGATACTTCTCGACCCTTCTGACGGATAAATGGGATTGGAAGCTTTTTCATTATCCCAGCCAAGAGCCTATTTTTTATTTTTGGGGCCAGTCACTTTTTTTCAAGCTTTTCGGCGTGTCCCTGGAAACCCTTTGGCTCTTCCCCGCGGTTTGCTCCCTCCTGTGCCTCCCCGCCGCTTATTTCGCGGCCCGGAAGTTTTTCCCGGTTTCCACCGCCTTCATCGCCACCTGTTTTATGGCCTTTGGATTCTGGCCCCTATTCATGGGACGGCTTTCGATTCAAAGCATCCTGATGGTTTTGTGGGAATGCCTTACCTTTTACGCGTTGGGGATTTATCAAGAGAGTCCGCGCAAGGTAACCGCCAAACCCGAATCACCGCCATGGTTCGGGAATCCAACCCCGCGCCTTCTCGTCTTGGCTTTTTTTACCGGAGCGGGCTTTTATATTTATTTGGCTTGGCCCGTGGTCGCCTTGATGATTTTCACCGCCATCGCTTTTAGCCCCCCCTCCGATTCCAAGTCCCGGTTAAAAAACTTATCCCTATTTTGCCTAACCACCGCCCTTTTAACGCTTCCCTTGCTTTATTCTTTCGCCTCCGAATACCGGGGATATTTTGATCATCTATGGGGTTTCGCCTCCAACGGCGGCTGGCACGCGCGCGCCTCCCTGATCTTTTCCTACTTGGGCGGACTTTTTTGGCGGGATGGCAGCCAGTCTTATTCTTCCGGGCCTCTTTGGGGAGGCTATTTGAATCCCCTTACCTCCGCCCTCTTTTTTTTAGGGTTTTCTTTTCTTTTAAAATCCTTTCGGAAACCCCTTCATCTTTGGCTGCTGGCAGCCTTGGTTCTATTCGCGGCGCCCGCTTTCCTTACCAACAATTTCCAAATGATGCGGTTAACTCCCCTCCTGCCGTTGGCGATGATGGTCACCGCCCTTGGAATGGAACGGCTTATTTTTTTCATCCACCGGGACCAAAAACTTTTATTCCTCCTAACGGTCTTATTCGCCTCAACCTGCCTGGACGGTTATCATTTATTTTATGTTTATCCCCGCTTTTGGGAGAAAAATCCGGGTTATTACGGCGCTCATAAGTCCGCGGAATTTTACAAAGCCTACCGCCTGTTAAAACTCCTAGCGGATCAGGAAGGGCCCGGACTCATTCTTCTGAACTTTAACCCCGACCCCTACGATCAAACTCTTTTCACGGCCACCTATTCCTTTAACGCCGCGGCCAATCCGAGGCTGGATCCTGAAAAAGCCCAGTGGGCGGCGGTCCTGGGAAACATTCACGAAGAACCTTATTTCAAAAAGATTTTCCCAGAGGGTCATTGGAATTGGCTTTCCGAAGGACTTAACCGCCAGGACGGGGGTTTTATCCTGGAAATCATTCCGTTAACCCCGAAGAACCAAATCATCTTGAATCGTTGGAACTTGGCCGATCAATCCCTTTCACCCCTGACTTATTTAGTCATGGACCTGGGGGTGGATCCGGATCAAAGCCAAATGATGGAAGTTCTCCAAAAGGCCTATTCCAATTTTAAGAACGATCTCCTGTTGGAATCCCGCTATTGGCGGATCATGGCCCTGCATCATTGCGCGGAAGGAAAATTAGACGAAGCGGCCGCGGATTACCAAAAGGCCATTCAACGGGGCGGTCCGCAGGCCCATCTTTATAATGAATTGGGTTGTTTATGGCATTTGGAGAAAAAAAATGTCGAAGCGGAAAAGGCTTTTGAGCAAGCCTTACGGCTGAAACCCAATCTTACTGGCGCGGCTGAAAATTTAAAAAATCTGCTTTTGACCAGCCGGACCGGATTATAAACCGATTGATTTAGTTCGCTTCAACGGGAACCGGCCCGGTCGCGGCGGGAGCGGCGGCCGGCGGGTTTGCGGGAGCCGCTGGAACGGGCGTGGGAACGGCGGAAGCGGCGGATACATCAGGCTGGCTGGGAGCGGAAGTTTGAGGCGCGGGAGCGGCCTGGTTCGCGGCGCCGGTGTTAGCGCCCGCGGGAGCACCGGGCAAAGCGGGCAAGGGAGCCAAAGGCGCGGGCTTCGCCGCTGGGGCATATTGGTCCAGCCAAGTCTTTAAGGAAGTATCCGAAGGATTCCACTTGAGGGCCTTTCGATAGGCCGCCGCGGCCTGGTCCTTGCCCCCTAAAAGCAGGTAGCAATCCCCGGCCAAATGATAGGCTTTGCTGTTGCGGGTATCCGCCTCGATCGCTTTCAAGAACCGGTCCAAGGCGTCGCGGATGCGTTTGTCCTGCATCATCTTCTGGCCTTCTTCAATCAACTCATTAGTGGAAGCGTCCATGACGCCGGAAACCACCAGCTCGACCCGGCGGTTCTTCGCCCGTCCCGCGGGCGTATTGTTATCGGCGATAGGTTTGGTATCGCCGTATCCGATGACGCTGAGCTTTTGTCCGTTCACGCCGTTCTTGACCAGGTAATCCATGACCGCTTGGGCCCGGGCCAACGAGAGTTTCTGGTTATCGGCGAACTTGGCGCCTTTGCCGAGTTTCTGGTTGTCCGTGTGGCCCGCGATAATAATCAGGCTGTCCGGATACTTGCGCTGGATGGCTGCCGCGGTTTTTTGAATGGCGTCGTAGCCTTTTTGCAGCAGTACATCTTTCCCCGAATCGAACAGCAAGTCGCCCGAAACCCCGAAGGTGTATTGATAAGGAACCCTTTTGGGCACCCATTTGGCGAAGGTGACCCTAGGCCTGGATTTTCCAACGGATTCTTCCGTATCGTCCACTTCCAAGTTAAAGGAGTAATTACCCTGGGGCACCAGGTCCCCCGCCTCATTTTTTCCGTCCCAAGAAAAACGGGAAGGCGGAGCGCCTTTGCCCGAAAAAGTCTTCACCATCATTCCGGTCGAATCTAAAACAGTCAGTTTCCATTTATCAATCGGTTCCTCGCTTTTAGTCACCATCGCCACGTCCATTTTTTGCTGTCCCAAAATAAAGGCGGGAGTCACGTTGACATAGGCCTCTGGGATAATTAATGGAACGCCGATAATTAAGTTAAGGGAAATCCGGTGGGTTTCGCCCAGCACGCCGTAGGGCACAAAGGCGTAATCCAACCCCGCCTCGAAATCATCAAACCGATGGGAAATGCCGACCCCCGTGGTCAATCCCGCTACGGTCCCCAGATCGCTCCCCGTCCGGTAGCCCGCGCGCAAAGCCACCGCGTTGCGGCCGAAAGCCAATCGGTACTCATCCCCGATATTAAATTTAACCCCTGTGTCAATTTGTCCGTCGGTTTCCATGGCGATGATATTCCGGTCTTTTTTCATCAACAGATTTTGGAAACGGTAGGATCCGCCGAACTTGAAGACCATCGGCTGGCTGTAATTTTGAACCACCGTGACCGGGCCCGGCGCGACCACAGTGCCTTGAAATTGGGTTCCAATGTTGGAAGCCAAGGCGGCAAGATAAAATGTTTTTTTGGTGATTTCGTAAATATAACCGGCGTCAAAGGCGATCCCCGAACTGCCGACGTTGACGAGATTTTGGCCGACCACGGTGGCCTTGATTCCCAATATGGATTTCTGGAAAAAATCTCCGCCGATCCAATTGCCAAGCCTTTGGGCGTAAGCCAGGCTTCCGATGTAATCCGAAGCGCTGATGTTGTCCCCCACCCCGCCGTAACTATCTTCCGGGGCCGCCCCCGGAATTTCCAAGGCGCCCGGAAAAGTGCCGGTTCCCATATAGCCCAGGCTCGCGCCGAAGGCACCGTCCCGATCGAGGTTTTGGGTGAAGGCGAAAAATTCGTGTGTAACGCCCAAGAGCCATTCTCCATGGGTCAGGTTGAACTCTGTCCCCTTGGCCAAGACCAATCCCGCCGGGTTCCAAAACATGGCTGTCGCGTCATCGGCCACGGCGGTGAAGCTCTCACCCATGCCGACTGCCCGGGCGCCCATGCCGATTTTTTGAAAATTCGTGCTGGTGCTTCCAGCGCCGTTGGTTTGGGCGGATAAAGAAAGAGGGAAAAGGATTAAAAGGGCGGCTAGAAGGCAAAGGGTTAAAGGAAGCCGGCGCTCAACCGCCGCAAGAGAATGAGAGAGGGGTTCTTTTTTCATTTCGCCGGGTTTCGCCTTTTTAGATAGATGCCGAATAAACCGATTCACCCATTACCGCCACATAATAATAAGATACGGCTGAAATCACCATTTCATTCTCTTAGGCGCTGTTGTCCAATAAAATCTTGTTTGAACGTTGTAAACGGCGAAATGCCGGTCAATCCATCAAAACCAAAACCTTGCCCTTGAGGATGACGGATGCTTTTGTCTGGATGACATAATAGTAGGTCCCCGTTGAAACCATCGCGCCGAAATTATTCCGTCCATCCCAGCCGATAAGGCCTCCAAACTCGAGTATATGGTTAATCTTTTCTCCCGAGATGGTGTAAATGTCCATGGAACTTCCCGTCGGCACTTTGTAAGCTTTTAACAATCCGCCGTTCGCGTAACGTGGATTAAAGGGATTGGGCCAAACATGAAGCCCAACGGGAGTGTTCACGGGAGTCGGCGTGATGGTGGG
>CAZHFP010000049.1:14507-17659 GCA_964531065.1 uncultured bacterium | reverse complement strand
GAAGTTCTTAAAGCCTACGAGGACACCCATTCCCTGCTGAAGGGCCATTTCCGCCTGTCCTCGGGCCGGCATAGCGACCGTTATTTGCAGTCGGCGCTGGTGTTCCAATTCCCGGACGTGGCGGAAAAACTCTGCCGGGCCCTGGCGGAAAAGGTAAAGCCTCTGGCTCCTCAAACTATCCTCTCTCCGGCCATGGGCGGGCTTTTCGTGGGGCATGAGTTGGCTAGGGCCTTAGGGATTCGGCATATTTTCACCGAGAGGAACAAGGATAACGACGCCATGGAGCTCCGGCGGGGATTTACCGTGGAAAAGGGCGAGAAGCTGTTCGCTGTTGAGGATATTATTACGACGGGCAAGTCGGTGAAGGAGTCCATTCAGGTGGTCTGTTCCTTGGGCGCGGAAGTGGTGGGCGTAGGATGTGTTATCGACCGCAGCGGCGGCGCCGAAAAGGTATTTGATATTCCGGTGAAGGCCCTAGCCGTTTTGAAAGTGGAAAGTTGGGAAGAAAAAGACTGCCCGTTGTGCAAGAAGGGCGAGCCGGTGGTGAAGCCGGGAAGCAGGGCGAAGTTCTGACGAACTTCGCCCATTAGGAATTGGGAATTACCCCATGCTTCCTTGAATGTAATGTATAAGCATGGGGACGTCCTCATTTTTAGTTGGTCACATTCAAAGGATGAAATGAGGGGGAGTTGGGAATTTTAAAGCGAATAGATTGGCGGTCAATGGGGAAGTAAATTCCTAATTCCGCATTCCGAATTACTAATCCGACGGGAGCAATATGGCGGCGCAAGCATCCAATAAAGACGGCCCCAATGGGATGGAACGCCGGCTGAGCCGGGTGGAGGAGTATCTCTACGCCAACCTGATGGTGTGGTGTTTCCTGGCGGTGGTGGCGGTGATCAGTTTTTTCACCTGCGGCGGGGTTTGGGATGATGTCACTTCCGGGGTTATTTTCAAATTTCTGTTCCTCGTCGTGGGCGGGGGAATGGCGCTGGTGTCGGTCATGGATTATTTTTACGATCGGTTTAAATCGGAATCACTGGAAGAGGAAACGAAATGAAATCATGGATGTCCAAGGTCTTGGTTGGCTTTCTCGTGTTTTCAATGTGTCTAACCCCCCGTTTGATTCAGGCGGCTTTCGCGGCCGATGAGGAGGCCCCGGACCAGGCCTCCAGCGATGAGGTCCAGGCCGTCCAGCAATTGGCCAAGAATGGCTACCTGGGAGATAAAAAAGATTTTGTCCTTTCCGCCAAGACCTTGTCGGAGGACGATATGACCGACGCTGTCATCCAGGCGGGGGACTCCCTAGCGGGGGTGGATGTGAAAACGCTGAAGCCTGGTTCGTACCGGCTGGAAGATCTCCAGGCGCTCTTGAGCCTGGTGAAGGATAAGAGCGAGGATATCCGCGCCCGGAAGGTTTCGGCATGGAAGGTCCAGAACAAGCTTCAAAAAATGATCGCCGCCCTATCCACGGACTCCTCGGCCGCGCCAACGCCCAGCGCCGTGAAAACACAGCCAGCGGAAGCCGAAGCGCCGAAACCGACGCCGACCGCTACCCCCATTCCAGGTCCGAGCCGGGAAGAGTTCAGCGGTATGAAGGCGGACGTGAAGGATTTGACCAAGTCCGTCGGGGATTTACAGGCCGTCTTCGACAAGAAATTTGACTCCCTCCAAAAGACCAACGATGAAGTGAAAGCGTCCAACGCCGAGGTGAAAGCCAACCAAGCGGATATTAATGAGCAGCTCACGCTGGTGAAAAGGCTCTTGGACCGGGTTCAGGATGATTTGAAGAAAACCGATGACCGCCTCGACGCTGTGTCGAAAAAAGCCGATGAAAAATCCATCTCCGAAGAGGAACTCCAGCAGGAATTGAATGTCATGCACAAAGATTTGAGGGATAATACCCAGGACGTCAGCATCCTCAAGCAAGAGGTCGCCAAGTTGGACAAGACCAGCGCCCAGGCGGGGGAGAGTCCCTTGGATTCAGCCTTAAGTTCCAAGTGGCTGGCCGGCGGCGCCTTGCTGGTCGGCATCGGAGCTTTGATAGTCGCTTTAACGAAGAAATAATAAAACCGTCGTCCGCTCTCCGTCCCCCGTCATCCGGCAAGGATGAAGGCGGAAACCGGAGACGAACGACAAAATGCGGGTTAGTGCGGTTTTGCGGACGACGCGGGACGAAGGACGAACGACGGACTTTAAGGAGGATTGAAAATGTTTATTGGTCACTACGCGGTGGGTTTCGCGGCAAAAAAATGGGCGCCCAAGGTATCTCTCGGAACGCTTTTCGCGGCGGCCGTTTGGCTGGACTTGGTTTGGCCCATTTTCGTGCTCTTGGGCCTGGAGAAGTTCAATATTTCGCCCGGCATCACCAAATTGTCTCCTTTTGATTTTGTCGATTATCCCTTGAGCCATAGTTTGGTCATGGCCATGGCTTGGGGCGCGGCCTTTGGGTTGATTTACCTGATCCTGGACAACAACTGGAAGAACGCCGCGATCCTGGCGGGACTGGTGGTCAGCCATTGGTTTTTAGACCTGTTGGTACACCGCCCCGATCTTCCGGTTTTTCCCGCGGAAATTAATTTCGTCGGCCCCATCCATAAATACGGTTTGGGACTGTGGAACCATCCGGTGGTTGAATTGATTTTGGAATTCGGAATTTTCGGCTGGGGATTTTGGCTTTATTGGAACGCCACCAAGACCCGCGACCGGGTGGGATTTCTGGGCCTGTTGGGGTTCGTCCTGGCGCTGGTCGTTATTTTCGTTTTCAGCCTGACTTCCACTCCTCCCAACAATCCCAATCTGGTGGCCTTCATGGGGCAGGTCCAATTGGTTTTGATCGGCTTCGCCTTTTGGTTTGACGACCACCGGAAAAATATTTAGAGGCCGTCGTCCGCTGTCTGCCCCACGCTCTCCGCAACAGCAAAAAAAAGGGCTTAGCATTTAGAGGGCTAGGAAGACGACGGGTTTATCTTGGTTTGTGAGATTTTGCGGAGGGCTGAGGGCGGACAGCGGAGACCGGTCGTTAGAGGTGTCATGAACAAAATCCCTTATAAAATACGCCCGGCGAAGAAATCCGACGGGCCGGCCATGGCCCTGGTGTTCCAGGCCTGCTACTCCGCCAAACCCCATTCGGAAAAATGGTCCCAAACCGC
>CAZHFP010000049.1:0-14407 GCA_964531065.1 uncultured bacterium | reverse complement strand
TGTTCCAGGCCTGCTACTCCGCCAAACCCCATTCGGAAAAATGGTCCCAAACCGCGGCGCTCAAGCGAGTTTCCCAATTGCTTCGGCAATCCCAAACCCATGGCTTAGCCGTCACCGTGATGAACCAGGTGGTGGGATTCGCGTTTCTGCAAACTCGTGAGGGATTTAACGGATCCTATGGGGAATTACAGGAAGCCGCCATCCATCCCTATTTCCGCCGCCAGGGCATCGGCGGCGTCCTGCTGGCTTCGGTCCGCCGACTCCATAAAAAGAAAAAACTAAAAGTTGTCTATACCCTGGCCTACCGGGGGATGTTTGGATCCTTCTTCAAAAAGGCGGGGTTCAAGCCCGCTAAAAGAAGTCTCGTCTATGTCTGGAAGTAGAATGGCCGTCATTCGTCGTCCGTCCTCCCGGCTTCACCAAGGCTGCGCCGAGGCGAGCCGTCGTCTGCTAAAACCCATGCCTCGTCGTCCGTCGCACGCTCTCCGTCGTCCGGGAAACTTCTAAAACCAAAATAAACCCCACGTCTCTTAAAAACGCAAAGGTTTGGTGGTTGTTGATCTTTTGCCGTTGCGGATGACGGACGACGGAGAGCGCTTTTTGCCGTTGACAATCTGGGCGGATTTTTATATTTTACCAAAAGGTTAAATACGAAAGGGGTTTTGCCATGCCAACGGATCAATTGAGCGCTACCTTTTCAGCCTTAGCCGACCCGACCCGAAGGGCCCTCTTAGCCCGGCTTTCCCATGGGGAAGCCTCGGTTTTAGACCTGGCCAAGCCCTTTAAAATGAGCCTTCCGGCCGTGTCCAAGCATTTAAAGGTGCTGGAGAAGAGCGGCCTGATCGAAAGGCGCAAGCAGGCCCAATGGCGCCACTGCCGGATACAGGCGGCACCCCTGAAAGACGCCACCGATTGGATGGAGAATTACCGAAAATTTTGGGAAGAGAGTTTGGATCGCTTGGAAGATTACCTGAAAGTAATTCAGAAAAAGGGGAAGAATCATGACCACGAAAAATAACGCTGAGGTGAAAGCTCCAAGCCGGGAAATTTTAATCACGCGCCTTTTGGACGCGCCACGGGAGATGGTCTGGGAAGCCTGGAACGATCCGAAACAGGCGGCCCAATGGTGGGGCCCCCGGGGCTTCACCATCACCACCCACAGCAAGGATTTAAAAGTGGGGGGCGTCTGGCATTACACCATGCATGGTCCGGACGGTGTTGAGTATGTCAATAAGACAAAATATCTTGAGGTGGAAAAGTACAAAAAGATGGTTTACGACCATGGGGGCAATGACGAGCAGAAACCCTTGTTCAGGGTCACGGTTCTTTTTACGGAGATGGCCGGAAAGACAATTTTGAATATGACCATGGCGCTGGACACCCCGGAGGCTCTGGAACAAACCAAAAAAATCATCAAGAAAGCCGACGGCAACTCTACCTGGGACCGGCTGGCGGAATATTTGGCCCTAGAAAAGTCAGGCAAAGATCCCTTTATCATCAATCGGTCCTTTGAAGCGCCGATCGAGCGGGTTTATGAAATGTGGACAGACCCCAAGCACTTTGCTCAGTGGATGGGTCCGGCGGGATCCACGATGGAATTTTTGAAGGCCGACATCAAGCCGGGCGGCTCCAGTTTTTACCGAATGACGGGCCCGGACGGTAAAGCCATGTATGGGAAGGCCGACTACAAGGAAATCACCAAACCCCATCGGCTCGTTTATACCCAGTCGTTTTGCGACGAGCATGAAAAAATCATCCGCCACCCTCTTTCAGCCACCTGGCCCGAAGTTATGCTGACGACGGTGGTTTTGGCGGAAGAAGGCCCGGAACGAACTCGAGTGACGATCACCTGGGAAGTGCTGGACTCGGCTTCCGCAGCTGAAAAAGAAACCTTCCATCAGGCTAAGGCCGGGATGGCCCAGGGCTGGGGAGGTTCGCTGGACAAACTGGAGGATTACCTGGGAACGGCAGTTAGCAATTAGGAGTTAATAGTTAGGATTTTTTTAAACAATCGCAATCACGGAGGGGAAAAATGAAAAAGGAACAAATGGCCGAGGCCGCTTATTTTCTCTTGAGGGTAGTGGCGGGCCTACTCTTTCTCCAGGCCGGCGGGGTGAAGATTCTGGATTGGTTCGGGGGCATCCCCGCCAATTACGGGGGCCATCCCCATTTTCCCACCCAAGTCTGGTTCGGGGGGATGTTGGAACTGATCGGGGGCAGTTTGATCTTCTTGGGCCTCTTTACCCGCTGCGCGGCTTTCGTCTTGTCGGGCGAAATGGCGGTGGCCTATTGGCAGTTCCACTTCAAAGGGGATTGGCCGGCACAGAATCACGGCGAGCCTGCCGTGCTATTCTGCTTCATCTTCCTTCTTTTCGCGGCCCAAGGCGGCGGGAGGTGGAGCCTGGACGGTTTGCTGCGGGGCGGTAGGAAATAATTTAACTTATCAAAAAGGAGGACAGAATGCTTCACTTTGACATTCCGTGGATTCAACTTTTGGCGGTGGCTTTCGCGAATTTCATCCTCAGCTGGCTTTGGTTTTCGCCGGTCCTTTTCGGGAAACCTTTTATGAAGGTGCTGGGCATTCCCGAGGGGCACCAAATGACGGAGGCGGAAAAGAAGAAAATGCCCCTCTTGATGGCCAACGGGTTATTCTGTTCGCTCCTCCTGTCCGGGGCCCTTCAGGTCCTGTGCCGCAGTTTGGGGGCGGTGAATTTCGTCCAAGGCGCCCTAGTAGGAATCCTGGTTTGGGCGGGATTCGCCCTCACGGGAAGCCTGGGAACCCTTTGGGAGGGTCGTTCCATTACTTTGGTTTACATCAGCAACGGGCTTTATCTATTCTCCTACACAGTCTTCGGGGGAATCATCGCAGTCTGGAGTTAATCCACTTAGCTTGTTACGGGAGGTTGAAAATGGCTCCAATGGGAAAAAATCTTTCGCTGAACCGGGTCCTCCCGGCGCCGCGAAAACTTGTCTTCGAGGCTTTCACGAAACCGGAACACCTGGAGCGTTGGTGGGCGCCCAAGCCTTTCACCACCCACAACTGCAAGGTGGATCTCCGGCCCGGCGGGGAATGGTCCTATACCTTCCGTTCGCCGGAGGGCCTGGAACACGATTGCAGGGCCGTTTATGAGGCCGTCGAGCCTCCCGAAAAGCTGGTCATCGTCCAGGCCGTCCCTGGTCCGGACGGAAAACCCTACTTCAAGATCCGCCAGACGATAACCTTCCGGGAAAAAGGGAATGAAACGGTCCTGGCCTTTGACGTCACGGTCCTGGAGGCCAATCCCGGCAGCGAGCCTTTCCTGGCCGGCATGGAACAGGGAACCAACATGACGCTGGATAACCTGGCGTCTTATCTGGTGGAAATGGGGAAAAACAACCGATGAAAAAGAAAAGTTCCGCGACCAAAAACCAGAAGATCACCAATTGCCTCTGGTTCGACCGCCAGGCCCTGGAGGCGGCGAAATTCTATGTTTCCATCTTTAGAAAAGGCTCGAAGATCCTGGACGTTTCCTATTACGGTAAGGAAGGCCGTGAGGTCCATGGCATGCCGGAAGGGACGGTCTTGGTCGCGGAATTTTCACTCCGGGGCCAGCATTTCACCGCCTTGAACGGCGGCCCCCTTTTCAAATTCAACGAATCCATTTCCTTCCAGGTTCATTGCGAGGACCAGAAGGAAATTGATCAATTCTGGGAAAAACTTTCCAAGGGCGGGGACCCCAAGGCCCGGCAATGCGGTTGGTTGAAGGACAAGTATGGTTTGTCCTGGCAGGTTGTTCCGAGTATCCTTGGGAAATTAATGAGCGGCTCGGATTCCATAAAATCGGGAAGGGTTATGAAGGCCATGCTTCAAATGGGCAAACTCGACATCGAGGTTTTGAAGAAAGCTTATCGGGGAAAATGAACCGTAAAAGACTGATTCCCTGGATCAATTACCTTATTTTTTTCTGCGTGGTGAACGAGACGGTCTTCAATGTTTCCACGCCCAAAATTTCCGAACAATTTTTCCTGACCCCCTCCAGTGTGAGCTGGATGATGACCATCTTTCTGGTCTTTTTCGGGATCGGATCCTTGATTTATGGAAAATTATCGGACATTTACAGCCCCAAGACGCTTCTGATTATCGGCATCCTGATTTACAACCTGGGTTCGATCATGGGTTTCGCCTTGAGATTTTCCTACCCCTTGGTGATTCTCTCCCGCGCCGTCCAGGGGATCGGGGCATCAGCCTTGCCAGCCCTGGTTTTCGTGGTCATCGCCCGTTATTTTGAGGACCACGAAAGGGGCAAGGTTTTTGGAACCATCACCTCTACCGTGTCCTTTGGCATCGGTGTGGGCCCGGTGGTAGGCGGGTTCGTGTCGAACTCCCTTCACTGGTCCTATCTATTCCTGATTCCCCTCTTTACCCTGGTTGCCATTCCTTTCATGAATAAAGAATTGCCGGCGGAATCCAAGCGGGAGGGAGCCGTGGACATTCTGGGGGCTATTCTGGTCGCTTTGACGGTGGGGACCTTGGTGCTTTTCCTCAATTACAGCCGCTGGGATTTCGGAATATCTTTTCTCATTTTGCTGGTCCTGTTTCTTTGGCGGGTCCTGTCCGCGGACGATCCTTTTATCCAGCCGGACCTGTTTAAAAACGTGAGGTTTCGGGACGGGGTTCTGGTAGGGTTCAGCCTTTTTTCCATCGTCATGGGCATCATGTTTTTGATTCCGCTGATGCTTCATGAAGTTCACGGTTTAGGCACGGGAAAAATCGGGATGATTCTTTTCCCCGGCGCCATCAGCTCCGTGTTCTTCGGGACCTACGCCGGGTCTCTGGCGGACCGCAAGGGAAATTCTTTCGTCGTGGCCATTGGGTTGTCCCTGCTGATCACCAGCATGATCTTGATGGCTTTTTTCCTGAGTTGGTCCCCTTATTTGATCGCTTTCGCCATGCTTTTAACTTATGTCGGCTTTTCGCTCTTCCAAACCGCCATGATCAACAGCGTTTCCCAAACCCTTCCGGAAAACGAGACCGGCATCGGCATGGGGGTCTTCAATCTGGTGGCCATCATCTCGGGAGCGGTGGGAACGGCCATGGTGGGAAAAATTCTCGACGGCAAGTGGCTGGATTTTCCGGTTCTTCCTACGATTTCGAGGGGATGGGGCTACAGCAATTTAATGATGATCTTTGCACTGGTGGCGGCCGCAGGCGGGGCATTCTACCTTCACGCCTTTCGTGAAACAGCGAAGACTAAGGCTTTTTTAACCACAGAGTGAACAGAGTTACACGGAGTAAGTCGAATATTCTGATTAAAAAAACGAAAAATAAATTGGTTTAGAAATCTGTTTTGGCTTTACTCTGTGTAACTCTGTTTACTCGATGGTTCAAAGGGTTGTTGGTTTTATCGGAGTTCATCGGTGGGTAAATGGGGTTGCTTTGCCTTACTCTGCGTAACTCTGTTCACTCTGTGGTTAAAAGGGTCGTTGGTTAGACTTCCACGTAGAGGCTTTTTTCCTTTGTCATGGTTACCAGTCCCATGGGCCCCCCGGGAATTTTCTTCACGTTTTTTTTCTCTGTGTAGCTGACAGTCACCTTGCTGCCGGGCTGGGCCTTACTGTGGACAGCGGCGACCTTGGCGGCCTGAAGGAGGATGTCCTCAGGCACGGCGATATCCCTCTGGAGCCTTCTCAAAATGACGTGGGAACCGGGGAGATCCCGGACATGGAACCATAAATCCTCAGGCTGGGCCAATTGGAAAGTCACGTACTCATTGGCGGCGGCACTGGTGCCGGCGCAAAGCTCGAATTGTTTGCTCAGTTTCGTCCGCAGGATATTGGGCGTGGGAACCTTTTCTTCCTTGGCTTTTTTCGGCTTCGGTTCATGTTCTTTCTTCGGAGGGAACAGATCAATATAGGCCTTTCGGATTTCGGCCGGGTCCCGCAGGGCCGGCAGGCTTCTTTGGGCGGACTTCAATTGGTTCATCCGTTCCAAGATTTCCTTTTCCCTTTTATCGACCAGGGCCAGGCCCCGGGAACCCTTCTGGGCTTTTTTAAAGAACCTCTGGGCGTTGTGAAGGGGAGTCGCCTCCGGATCCAAAGGAATGACCACTTCGCGGGAGCCTCCCCGCACCACATCCTCTAAGGCGACTTCCTTCAAGTGAAATTTTACCTTGTGAAGCTGGGCCATGAGGAGCTCACCCCACCATTGATACTGGTCGGATTTTTCCGCCTCGGCCCGGTCCTTCTTTAGTTTTTCCAGGATGCGCTTCTCATGCTTGACGGCCCGGGCCACGTCAGACTCCAGCTTAGTTTTCTCGGTCAATAGGGTTCGATATTGGGACTCCGCTTGGAAGAAGTTCTCTAATGCCTGCGAGGCGGAGGTGAAGGACTTGGATTCCTTGTCCGAAGGGACTTTCAACGGAAAAATTTTGAGGGAGGGGGGAGGGCTGGTGAAAAGAATGAAGCGTTTCCATCCCTGTTCCAGGATTTCGCGCTTGACCAGATCCCATTGGGAAAAAACATTGTCCTCAAAATTTTCGAGGTAAGAAGTCAGTTCCGTATCGGTGCCTCGGAAGTCGTTTTTAAGCCAGAGCCCCAAGGCCGGGCGGCCGGCTTTTTCCCAAATATCCTGAAGCTGCTTTCCGTTTAACTGCCAAAGATTGGGTTTTTCCAAAGGCTGTGGGGGACCTGAATAGGAGGCCCCCGGCATGACGGGTCTTTCCACGTCGTTTTTATAACGAAGGGCGCTGATGATCAGGTTGTCCGGCCCCACCAGAATGACGTTGGGATATTTCGGAATGCCCTCGAACACCAAACGGAAGAAGCCTTCTGTGGTTTTGAGGATAAAATGAACCATTCTTTCGCCGGGGTCTGATTCCACCGCCGTCAGAAGGGCGTATTCCAGGTGCTTGCGCAGGGACCGGCAGAAATTGGGAGGTTTGGCCAGGGCTTGATGTTTTTCAGTTGAGGCGAAGAGAATAGGTTTGAGCGGGAGCAGGGCCAGGGTTAGGACAAGGGTCGGCCGGTCCGGGTGGTAAAAAGCCAGTTCCACCGTTTCGGGCGCGGATTGGGAGATGTGGGACAGCCGGGCGTTGAGAAGTGTTTCCCGAAGTTCCCGGGAAATAATTTGAATGAGTGTGGGTGTCATTTGTTCCATCGATTCTATCGCTAAGGGACCAGGGAACCAAGGGGACATCCATAATTAGGAATTGGGAATTTAAGGATTGGCGGACGACGGCTCGCCTCGGCGCAGCCTTGGCGAAGCCGGGAGGACGGACGGCGGAGGGCGGTTGTAAGGTTTGACACTACTTTCAGCAAGGCTTAAACTTGTTCTAGACACTCCACCAAAGCCTACAGGGGTTAGTCATGAATGAGCGTCCTTGGCTTTCGTCCTACGACAAGGGGGTTCCCCAAACCCTCGAATATCCTGAATTCGCCCTTCCTGAATTGTTAAACCAAATGACCGCCCGTTTCGCGGACAACCCGGCCCTTTATTTTTTCGGCTCCAGGATGACCTACCGGGCGCTCAATGAGAAGGTCAACCAATTCGCCAATCTACTGATCCAAGAGGGTATCAAGCCCGGGGACCGGGTGGCTCTTTACCTTCCCAATTGTCCGCCCTGCGTCATCGCCTTTTTCGGCGTGTTGCGCGCGGGGGCTATTCTCACTCAGCTTAATCCGCTTTACTCCGCCAGCGAGACGGCGCACCAGTTGAAGGATTCCGGCGCCCAGTACGTGATCTCCCTCGACCGTTTTATCCCGATACTCAGGGAGGTAGCGTCGGGCTGTGGTTTGAAAAAAGTTTGGGTGACCCGTATCAATGATTACTTTCCCCTGCCGCTCAAATGGATCTATCCCTTGAAAGCCAAAAAGGAAAAGAGCTGGGTGGATTGGCCGGCGGAATCTTTATTCGCCAGCTTTGTGAAGGAATTGGAAAAATTTCCCAAGACGCCGGTTCAAGTTCCTCTCAAGATGGACGAGACGGCGCTCCTTCAATACACGGGCGGCACCACGGGCGTGGCCAAGGGCGTCATCCTCACCCACCGCAACCTGATGGCCAACGCTTTCCAGTGCAAGGCATGGTTTCCCGGACTGCCCGAAGGAAAAGAAGTTTTCATGCTGGCCATTCCTATCTTTCATTGCTACGGCATGACGGCGGGGATGACGTTCGCCCTGGCCATGGGAGCCTCCATGGTGTTGGTCCCTAAATTTGACGTGGCGCAGGTTTTGAAAGCGGTGGACAAATACAAGGTAGGTATTTTCCCCGGGGTCCAGGCCATCTATGTGGCTATCAATAACTATAAGAATGTGGGGAAGTACAACGTGCACAGCATCAAGGCCTGTATTTCCGGCGCCGGGCCCCTGCACCAGGAAGTGCAGAAAAAATTTGAGGAATTGACTGGTGGAAAATTGGTGGAGGGCTATGGTTTGACCGAGGCCTCGCCGGTCACCCATTGCAATCCGGTTTACGGCAAGCGCAAGATGGGAAAGATCGGTCTTCCTTTTGTGGGAACGGATTCCAAGATTGTGGATGTGGAAACAGGCAAGAAAGATTTGGCGATGGGCGGGATCGGGGAGCTGGTGATCAAGGGTCCCCAGATCATGCAGGGCTACTGGAACCATCCGGAAGAAACGGCGATGGTGCTCCATGACGGCTGGCTTTCCACCGGCGACATTGGTTATATGGATGAAGATGGCTTTTTCGCCATTGTGGACCGCAAAAAGGATATGGTGAAGGTGGGCGGCGAGAATGTGTATCCCCGAGACGTGGAAGAAGTGTTGTTCCAGAATGAAAAAGTGCTGGACTGCGTAGTGGCGGGAATCCCGGACGAGAAGCTGGTGGATAAGATCAAGGCCTACATTGTGTTGAAGCCCGGATGTTCATCCACCCCGGGAGAGATCATCGAATTCTGCAAAGGCAAGCTGGCGAAATATAAGGTGCCCAAGGAAGTGGAATTTAGGGAGAGTCTTCCTAAGAATATGGTTGGGAAGATGCTCAGGCGGCTGTTGGTGGAAGAGGAAAAGGCGAAGATAAAGAAGGTTTAACCACCAAGGTCACCAAGGGCACCAAGAAAAGCTTTGGAATGAAAAATGGCACGGAATTAAATTGGAATTTAGATTAGTTAGTCGTAACTAGAGATTGTTAAAGGTTTTTTTGACGTTCTTGGTGACCTTGGTCGTTCAATCTTCCGGAGGTGGTTTATGAAAGAAGTGGTCATTGTGGATGGGGCGAGGACGCCCATTGGCAATATGGGCGGGGCATTAAAAGACGTGACGGCGCAGGACATGGCCTCCACCGTCATGAAAGAACTGATCAAACGCAATAACTTAAAACCCGCCGATGTGGAAGAAGTCATTTTGGGTTGTGTAGGCCAATTTTCCGACGCGCCCAATGTGGCTAGGGTGGCGGCACTTTTGGCCGGACTCCCAAAAGAAGTTACCGGTTACACTGTCCAACGCAATTGCTCCTCGGGCATGCAGGCGTTGGTCAACGCCTACCAAAATATTCAATGCGGTGACGCGGACCTTCATCTGGCCGGCGGCACCGAATCCATGAGCCAGGCTCCCTATGTGAGCCGGGACCTGCGTTTCGGCAAGCGCATGAGGGATTCTAAAATGGTGGACAGCTTGATGGAGGGCCTCACCGATCCTTTCTGCCACTTGGTCATGGGACAAACCGCCGAAGTCTTGGCGGACGAGTTCAAGATTTCCCGCAAGGAACAGGACGAGTACGCCGTGCAGAGCCACAAGAAGGCCTTTCGCGCCCAGAGGGAAAACAAATTCAAAGATGAAATTGTGCCGGTGATGGTGCCCAAGAAAGTCATGGGAAAACCCGTAACTCCGGAGCCGGTCTCGCTGGATGAGGGAATTAACGCGGGGCTCAATGAGCAGACCTTGGCTTCCTATCCGACTATCTTTAAAGAAGGCGGAACGGTCACGCCGGGTAACGCCTGCGGGATCAATGATGGAGCCTGTGTGACCCTAGTCATGTCCAAGGAGAAGGCTGATTCACTCGGCTACAAGCCCATCGGCTATATCCGTTCTTACGCTTTTGTGGGAGTGGAGCCGGAGCGCATGGGCATCGGCCCAGCCTACGCCATCCCGAAAGCCTTGAAGAAGGCCGGGTTGGAGCTTTCCAACATGCAGTTGATCGAGATCAACGAAGCCTTCGCGGCGCAGGTTTTGGCCGATGACCGGGTTTTGAAGATGAACCGTGAGATACTCAATGTGAACGGTGGGTCCATTGCCCTTGGCCACCCGGTCGGAATGACGGGAGCCAGGCTGGTCGTGACAGCCTTGCGGGAAATGGCCCGGCGCAACTTGTCCCTTGGCGTCATTTCCATGTGCATCGGGGGCGGCATTGGCGGAGCCATGGTTCTCGAACGGAAATAAACAGGTTCCAGGTCCTAGGGCCCAGGTTCAAGATTAACCTGGAACCTTGCACCTGGTGTCTTGAACCTATTTTTGGAGGTTTTCATGTTCATCTATAAAGCAGGCGTAATCGGCGCGGGGGCCATGGGGTCGGGAATTGCCCAGGTCATTTCCTTTTCAGGCCTTCCGGTGGTGTTGAAAGACACGGACATGGACCGGGTCAACAAGGGGATCGACATGATCCGCAAGGTCTACCAAAGCCGGGTGGAAAAGGGAAAGATGTCGGCTTCCGAGATGGACCAGAAAATGAACCTGGTCATTGGCACGACTTCCTACGACGACTTTAAGGACTGCGACCTTGTGATTGAAGCCGTTTTCGAGAGCATGAAGGTCAAACATCAGGTGTTTCAGGAATTGGAAAAGGTCCTGCCGGAAACCGCTATTATGGCCACCAATACCTCGGCCCTCTCCATTTCTCAAATCGCCTCCGCGGTGAAACATTCCGAAAAAGTCATCGGCATTCACTTTTTTAATCCCGCTCCGGTCATGAAACTGGTCGAAGTTATCCCGGGACTCCAAACCTCCACCGAAACGGTGGACGACGCCGTCGCTTTTGCCGAATCCCTCCGTAAAATGCCGGTTCGGGTCAAGGAGTGCGCCGGATTTTTAGTGAACCGCCTGCTTCTCCCTTACTTAAATGAAGCCGCTTACGCCTTGCAGGAAAGTTCAGCTCCCGCTGAGGAGATGGACAAGGCCATGCGCGCTTTTGGAATGCCCATGGGTCCCTTCGCTCTTTTGGACATGCTGGGGCTGGATGTTTGCGCGGAAGTTTCTGCTATCCTCTACGATTCTTTCGGACCCCGCATGAAGGCCGCTGAGATCCTGGGGGAGATGCATAAGGCCAACCGGCTGGGGACTAAGAATGGTATCGGCTTCTATATATACGATGATTCCAAGAAGGCTGACTTGAAGCCCATCGTGGATGCGATTCAAGCCAAAACCGGGGTAAAAGGCACGCCTTTCTCCCCCGAACGCCTGGTTTTCCAGATGATTAACGAGGCGGCCTATTGTTTGGAGGAGAACGTGGCCTCGCCTTCCGACATCGATTTGGCTATGTTGGCGGGTACGGGTTTCCCGCAGGATAAAGGAGGGCCGCTTCACCTGGCCGATGGGCTGGGGATTGATGTGGTGCTGGCGAAATTGCAGGAGTTTTCCAAGACGCTAGGCCCGCGCTTCTGGCCCGCGCCGATCTTGAAGCGCATGGTCGCGGCCAATTATTTGGGACAAAAGACGAAACGGGGATTCTTCAATTATTGAGTGAAACAGCAAAAAAAGCCATTTAGCCACCGATGCATATGATGGACACCGATAAAGCAGAAAGTCTTTGGTTTAAAACCCCGAAGATTATTTTCTTGAATCTGGTCTCATCGGCGTTAATCGGTGTCCATCGGTGGCTAGTCAATTCTTATCTTCGGAGGTGGTTATGGGTTTTTTAAGCGTGGTGATCGATTCAAAAGTGGCGACGGTGACCATCAACCACCCTCCGGTGAATGTGCTTTCGGGTGAAGTCCTCAAAGAACTCGAAGCCACCATGGACGAGCTAGGTGGAAATAAGGACGTGAAGGTTATTATCCTCACCGGTACAGGCCCCGTTTTCATCGCGGGGGCGGACATCAAGGCCATGGCCCAAATCAAAAACTCCGCCGACGGCAAAAAGGCCGCGGGCGAGGGCCAAAGAATATTCCTTAAAATCGAGCGGATGGAAAAGCCGGTTATCGCCGCGATCAACGGCGTCTGCCTGGGCGGGGGAATGGAACTGGCCATGGCCTGCCATATCCGCATGTGTTCCGATCGCGCCAAGCTGGCACAGCCGGAAATTACCCTGGGGATCATCCCCGGTTTCGGCGGCACCCAGCGCATGAGCCGCTATGTGGGCCGGGGCAAGGCCACGGAGTGGATATTGACCGGGGACAATATAGCGCCTCAGGACGCCAAGGCCGCCGGGTTGGTGAACCATGTGATTCCGGAAGCGGAACTTTTGCGCCAGGCCCAGGGGTTGGCCAAAAAAATCGCCATGAAGCCGGCGGTTGCCATTGCCCAGGCTTTGAAAGCTATCAACAACGGGTTGGAGCAGTCCTCGGTGGACGCTGCCATGGCCATCGAATTGGAAGCTTTCGGGAGGATCTGCGAATCACCGGACATGCAGGAAGGCATCAAGGCGTTTGTGGAAAAGCGGCAACCGCAATTTACAGACAAGTGAAACACCCGTCATCCGCTGTCCGTCGTCCGCTCTCCGCAAGGATTAAAGATTTAAGCGAACGACGAAGGACGAATGACGAACGACGGAAGGAAATGAATGCCGAAGAAAACTAAAAAATCGAATTCCGACTTCGTCACGCTGACGGAGTTCCAGAAAGTCGCTTCCGACAGCAAGTACAAGGTGGGTCTGGCCCTTTGCGGCGGCGTGGCGTACGGCGTCGCGCAAATCGGCGTGCTCAAGGCCCTGACCAAAGCCGGGATCAAGATCGACTGCTTGGCCGGCACCAGCGCCGGCGCCATTATCGCCGCGGCCTACGCCTCGGGCCTTCCCTTGGATCAAATCGAGCAAATTGGCATCAACACCAGTTGGGGGGAGCTTTTTTCCTTCCGGCCATCCCGCAAGGGATTAGTTTCCTCCGGGCCTATTGAGCAGTACATTCGTAATTACCTAAAGGTCGCCACGTTTGAGGAGCTCAAAAAGCCTTTGGCGGTCGTGGCTACGGACATCTGCTCCGGCGAAGAAGTGGTTTTTACCAAGGGCCCCTTGGACAAAGCGGTCCGTGCCTCTTGTTCCATTCCCGGCATTTATAGTCCGGTGGAACTGGCGGGGAAACAATTGGTAGATGGAGGCATGGCGGAAAACGTTCCGGTGAAGGCGTTGAAAAGCTTGGGAGCGGACGTAATCCTCGCGGTAAATCTTTTCGGCCACCACCAAGTTTTCCCCCCCGCTTCCAACGTATTCCAGATCATGATGCGGGTTTGGTATTTCTTCGTAAGGGAAGAGTCGGCTTGGCGGGAGCACGCGGATGTAATTATGGAGCCGGACCTGCGCCTATTCGACCTATTTGATTTCAGCGAGGGTAAAGACATCATCGCGGCCGGAGAGAAGGAAGCGGAGCGGCAGATGCCCAAAATCAAGCAGGTCATTCAGAGACGCTTTTTCTTCCGCCCGGAAATCTACCGCTAAATGAAGGCGTTAGGTTCCAGGTGCTAGGTTCCAGTTTTACCTGATCCCTTGTACCTAGCACCTGATGCCCAACTGAAGTAATCAAGCGTTCCCGAGGGTGTGTCAAAAACTAACCGCTAATAACAGCTCTTAAAATCCTTTTCCCTTGCCGTCCCCCTCGGGCAGGCGCATAATTGTTATCACAGTTATTCCCCGACGCCCTTTCCCCCGCCGACCACCCAGCAAGGAGCCCTCCATGACGAAGGACGAGTTGGTCGCCAAAGTCGCTGATTCTACCGGTATTAAAAAAGTGGATCTCCAAAAAGCCTTGGATGTCATGATCCTTACCATCATTGAGACCATCAAAACCGGGGATAAGGTTAATATCACGGGATTGGGCATTTTTAAGCTGAAGGATAAAAAGGCCCGCATGGCCCGCAATCCGAAAACCGGGGAATCCATATCCGTCCCGGCCAAAAAGGCCCCTAAATTTTTGGCGGCGAAGAATTTCAAGGAAGCCGTCAAGTAGGCAGCAGGCAGTCGTCAGTTCACAGCTGACAGCCAACATTAAAAATGGCCGAATTTCTTGAATCAATTCGATAGTCATCCTTAAGCCCGCCAAATTATTAATTTATACCCCTCTTTTTAACACTCCTCTACTTGACGTCATTTTGCCCCTTCCTTATAGTAACGCCCTCTTAGCACTCGAATTGAAGGAGTGCTAATCCCGGCAGTTTCCGCTGCCAAACAAAGACTTTTAAAACTTGTGGAGGCTCAGGCTTCCACAATTAAAATTTAGGAGGGTGTTGAATGAAATTTCGTCCATTGCATGACAGGATTTTGGTGGAACGC
>CAZHFP010000048.1:0-17873 GCA_964531065.1 uncultured bacterium | reverse complement strand
TTATTGGACTCCTATAATAAAAACATCCCTGGTGGAACCGGCCAAAGTTTCCAATTCCCATGGGCGCGGAAAGCGGCTCTGGCCCTTCCGGCTCCGGTTTTATTGGCGGGCGGTTTAACATCTGACAATGTTCAGCGGGCCATTTGGTCTTCCGGCGCCTTTGGGGTTGATGTCTCCAGCGGCGTGGAAATCCGGCCAGGCCTTAAAGATTCCCGCGAAGTTTCCCTTTTTATCCGACAAGCGAAAAAAGCTTTTAAAGCCCGAACGTTGAAACGACGGTCGTAAGCCGGGGTTGAAGAGCGCGGCAAACGGAGCTGGGGTTCCGTGAGACGAAGTCGCGGCTGGTTTTTACATTCACGTTGAGGAAATCGAGAACTTGTCATGGCCGATCAGAAATCACTGATTATTAAATTGGCGCATATCTACTACCACACGGGTAGCTGGGATAAAGCCATCGTTGAGTACGAGAAGATCATCGGCATGGATCCGAATGACTATAACGTGCATGTCACCTTGGGGGAGCTCTATCTCAAAAAAGGGGATCTGGACCGGGCCTTTAAGCAGTTTGAGATATCGGCTAACGGCTATCTGAAGGAAAAGAACGTCAAAAAAGCTTCCGGCGCTTTCCGGGAGCTGGCGAATCTGGTCCAGAAAATGATCGAGCCCCAGGACATGGAGCGGGCCGTGGTGATGTATAAAGAAATATTAAATAAAATGCCCGAGTCTCTGGAAGCTCTGCTCAACCTTCGGGATCTTTACCTGCGCCACAATCAAATGGAGGAAGTGATTGCCTATACCCTCCAGTTGGGAGATCTTTATAATCACTTGGATTATGTCGATAAAGCCGAGAATGAGTACATCAAGGCCTGTACCATGGATCCAGCCCACGCCGGCGCCAAGGACAAATTGGAAAAATTGAAGAACGAACTGAATCAAACTAAGCCTTCTGGACAGGGAGCTTAACGTGGTTTTTTTACCAAACGCTTTCGGATATTTTGGTCCCTATGGCGGCCAGTATGTTCCTGAAACCCTCATGGTGGCCCTGCGGGAATTAACCCAAGCCTACGAGAAGGCCCTCCGGGACAAAAAATTTAAAAAGGAATTAAACGGCTACTTGTCCAATTACAGCGGCCGGCCTACGCCCCTGACCTACGCGGCGCGTTTGACCAAAAGCCTCGGGGGCGCCAAGATTTACCTGAAACGCGAGGACTTGAATCACACGGGCGCCCATAAAATTAACAATTGCCTGGGCCAAATTCTTTTGGCGAAAAGGATGGGCAAGAAACGCATCATCGCGGAGACCGGCGCCGGCCAGCACGGGGTGGCCACGGCAACGGTATGCGCCCTTTTTGGCTTGAAGTGCGAAGTTTACATGGGCGAGGAGGATGTGCGCCGCCAAGCCCTCAATGTTTTTAGAATGAAACTTCTTGGAGCACAGGTTCACGCCGTGAGTTCGGGGACCCGCACCTTGAAGGACGCCATGAGCGAGGCTATCCGGGATTGGGTGACGAACGTCCGGACCACTTACTACCTCATCGGCTCAACAGCCGGGCCCCATCCCTATCCCATGATCGTTCGGGATTTTCAAAGGGTCATCGGCGAGGAAGCGCGCCGCCAAATTTTGAAAATCGAGAAAAAACTTCCGGATGTCCTAGTCGCCTGCGTCAACGGGGGCTCCAACGCCATTGGCTTGTTCTATCCCTTTATCCAGGACAAAAAAGTGAAAATGGTTGGAGTGGAAGCGGCGGGCGATGGAGTCAAAACCAAGCGGCACGCGGCCACCATGGAAAAGGGGAAGCCTGGTGTTTTGCACGGCAGTTACAGCTATGTTTTACAAAGCCCGGAGGGGCAGATCGCGGAAACCCATTCCATCTCCGCGGGACTCGATTACCCGGGCGTGGGCCCGGAACACGCATGGTTAAAAGACACGGGGCGGGCCCGGTATGTTTCCGTCACGGACGTCCAAGCGTTGGAGGCCTTTCAGGCCCTGGCCCGGCAGGAGGGCATCCTTCCGGCTTTGGAAAGTTCTCACGCCGTTTATCAAGCCATGAAGATGGCGCCGAAATTATCCAAACACTCCACCCTGATCGTGAATCTGTCCGGCCGGGGCGACAAAGACGTCAATACGGTTTTGGAAAGATTGGGATCGAACTTAAAAGGCGGCAAGAAATGAGCCGCTTACTTTACCAAGCCTTTCGTTTTTCCCGGGCTAAGCGCCAGGCGCTTTTTTTGCCTTACATTTGCCTGGGTTATCCAACCTACGCCGCTTCCTTGCAAAGCGCGAAAGCTGCATTGAGAGCCGGAGCTTCGGCGCTGGAATTGGGAGTTCCTTTTTCCGATCCCATCGCCGACGGTCCCACCCTTCAAAAAGCCACTCAGATTTCCTTGGATCGGGGAACAAAATTTGCCGATGTTTTTCGGATGATCCGGGACCTGCGAAAGGCCGGGTTCGGCCAGCCTCTTTTGGTGATGAGCTATCTCAATTTAGTCCAGCAGATGGGATGGGAGCATTTCGCGGAAGTGCTTTCCGAATCGGGCGGTGATGGGGCCATTATTCCCGATCTTCCCTTGGAAAAATTTCCGGAAATGAACGAGATTTTAAAAAAAAGAGGCCTTAGTTTAATTCCTTTTATCGCCCCCACTTCAAGCCCCGAACGGGTCAAAATGGCCGATGCTCAGGGAGCGCCTTTTTTGTATTATGTCTCGGTCACCGGGGTCACGGGAGCCCGCAAGAGCCTGGCGCCAGGCCTTTTGCCCGCTTTGCGGAAACTCCGGATGAGGCTCAAGACCCCAATTGTGGTAGGGTTCGGCATTTCCACGCCCGCCCAGGCCGGGCAGGTGGGAGGAGCGGCGGACGGGGTTATTATCGCCAGCGCGCTCATTCAGCTTATTTCCATGACGAAGGTTTCCAATGTCGGGAAAGCGGTGGAAGGTTTCTGCCGACAAGTCGTTAAAACATTAAATGGACCACGGAGTTAACAGAGTTACACGGAGTAAGGATAAATATCTTTGCCCTTTGTTTTACTCTGTTACCTCTGTGTAACTCTGTGGTGAAAAAGCTTTAAGGAGATTCTTTTGGTTTGGTACAAAGAACCTAAAAAAGAAATTGAGCGTTCCAAGGGAAAAAAACAAGTTCAGGTTCCTCAGGGGCTCTACGCCAAGTGCAAGGGCTGTTCCGCCATTCTTTATAATAAGGAACTGGATAAGAACTACAAGGTCTGCCCCAAGTGTGGCTATCACTACCAGTTATCCTCGCTGGAAAGGCTTTACTTGACCGTGGATTCGGGATCCTTCCAGGAGTTCGATGAACAATTGATCCCCAAAAATCCGCTGGATTTTCCCGAGTACGAATCCAAAGTGAAAAAAGGCCAGGAAAAGACCAAGATGACTGAGGCGGTCGTGACCGGCTTGGGAAAGATCAGCGGCCAGCCGGCCTCGGTGGCGATTACGGACTTCCAGTTTATGGGCGGGAGCATGGGAAGCGTGGTAGGCGAAAAAATCACCCGCGCCGTCGAGAGGGCCGTCGAGAAGAAGGTGGGAATGGTCATCGTATCCGCTTCGGGCGGGGGCGCCCGCATGCAGGAGGGAATCTATTCCCTGATGCAGATGGCTAAAATCTCCGCGGCTTTGGCCCGGTTGGGCGAGGCGGGACTCCCCTATATCTCCGTTTTGACCGATCCCACCGCGGGTGGCGTGGCGGCTTCCTTCGGCATGTTGGGGGACGTGAACCTGGCCGAGCCTGGCGCCATGATCGGCTTCGCCGGGCCCCGCGTCATTGAGCAAACCATCCGGCAGAAGCTTCCGAAAGGCTTTCAACGATCGGAATTTTTAGTAGACCATGGTTTTGTGGACGCCATTGTTCCGCGTAGTTCTATGAAGGAAACCCTCGGAAAGTACCTTAAGTTTTTTAAGGCGTGAAACGAAAAACGAATAAAATTTTCACCACCAAGACACCAAGGCGCCAAGTAAGGCAGAAGAAAATCTTCAACTTAAATCCAAAACGAGAAATATTTATATTTTCTTCGTGTCTTGGTGCCTTGGTGGTTCAATGATGAAGGATGTTTCCGCGCGGTTGGAATCCCTGGAGCAATTCGGCTGGCGGTTTGGTTTGGAATCTATCACCGCCCTTCTGGAAGTATTAGGTAATCCCCACCTTTCCCTCCGCTGTGTCCACGTGGCAGGCTCCAACGGCAAGGGGTCCACCTGTGCCTATATGGCTTCCTTGCTCAAACATAGCGGTTATAAAACCGGTCTCTACACGTCGCCGCACTTGAGCGATATTCGGGAGAGGTTCAGGATCAATGGGGTTTGGATCTCTGCGCCGGATTTCAACCGCCACGGGAAACGGATTTTGGCTGCCTGCCAAAAAGTCAAAAAAAGATTAGGTCATTCGCCCACCCACTTTGAAGCATTGACCGCCATGGCTTTTTCTTGGTTCAAGGAAAAAAAAGTGGATTGGGTGGTTTTAGAAGTGGGGCTGGGCGGAAGATTGGACGCCACCAACGTGATCTCCCTGCCCGCCTTGTCCTTGATCACTCCTGTTGGATTGGAACATCAAAACATCCTGGGGAAAACTCTGAAGAAAATCGCCGGGGAAAAAGCGGGGATTTTAAAAAGGGGTTGTCCTTCCGCGACCCTCCAAGTTGAAAGCGAAGCGCTGCGGGAGATCGTGAAGAAAGCGAAAGATAAAGGCTCACCGCTTTGGGTCGGGGGCCGGGATTTTAAATTCAAAAAAGAACCGCGCGGTTTCCGGTGGGAAGGCCCGGGCCTCTCGAAAAGTTTCCGAATTCCGGACCTCTCCGATTATCAGGCCGATAACGCCAGCCTGGCCTTGGCGGGGCTGCAACAGCTAAGGTCCGGGGGCGTTTTCATCAACGAAGCGTCCATTCCTAAGGCCTTGTCCAAAACGCGCTGGCCCGGCCGTTTGGAAAGCATCCGCTTAAATCCTCTGATCGTTTTGGATGGCGCCCATAATCCCGCCGCGGCCCAAGCTCTGGTATCGTCCCTAGAAATGAAATTCCCTGGGAAGCGCTGGATGGTTTTGAATGGTTTTTTGAAGGACAAGGATTATCAACGTTTTGCTGAAATCTTGAAACCCATCACGAAGTTATCCATTGTCACCGAGCCCCCCAGCGGCCGGAAAGAAAACGCAGCGAGGGTCTTCACGGGCTGGGAAAAAAATGGAATTCCTTCCGTTTTGGTGAAGGATTGGCGGAAGGCGTTGGGACTGGCTTTGGATAAATTGGAAAAAAAAGACCCGGAATTTTCCCTTTTAATTACCGGATCCTTTTATCTGGGCGGGGCATGCCGCCGGGAACTGGTGGGGTTGAAAGAATTAAGAGAAATATAAGCCGGGCGTTCCCCGCTCCATTTATACTGGGGAGGAGTTAGGAAATCGGGAGTGGAAAAGGAACTCGCGTTGAAATCGAATAGAAAAAAACCAACCCTTTCCATCATTGTCCCCGTTTTCAACGAGGAAAAGACCATTTTGCCGCTGCTGGAAAAGGTTCGGAAAGTCAAATTGATGGGGTTCCAAAAACAAATTATTGTCGTTGACGATGGTTCCGGCGACGGAACCGCGGCCCTTCTTCAAAAGGTTTCGAAGAGGGTGATCTTGTTTTTGCGACATGAGAAAAACAAGGGAAAAGGGGCTGCCATTCGAACGGCCATTCCCCATACGACCGGCGATTTTGTCATCATCCAGGACGCGGATCTGGAATATGACCCGGGGGACTATGAGAAATTGCTGATGCCTCTTTTGGACGGCTCTAGTGATGTCGTTTATGGATCCCGCTTTTTGGGGCCCCATCGGGCGTTTCTTTTTTGGCATTTTATTGGGAATAAATTTTTAAGCTTGGTAACAAACGTCCTTTACAACACGATTTTGACGGATATGGAGACCTGCTACAAGGTTTTCAAGGGCGACGTTATCCGGGGGTTGAAGCTGCGCTCCAACCGTTTTGAGTTTGAACCCGAGGTGACCGCGAAGATTTTGAAAAAAGGATACAAGCTCTACGAGATTCCCATTTCCTACCATGGCCGCGGTTTTGAGGAAGGTAAGAAAATTACCTGGAGGGACGGCATCACCGCCCTCGCCGCTCTGGTGCGCTACCGGTTTATGGATTAAAAACCCGCCGCAAAACCGGCGGGACGGCGACGCGACCTGCCGACAAGTAAAAAGTAAGATCTAAGACTGATTATCAAAGTTGTAAAATAATTTTGCGAGAGACTTAAGTTTGGCGCTTTTAAAATTATTCAAAGCTTAAGGAGATTTATGATTGAGAAAATAATCCGGGTTGCCTCCGGTATTGCGCAAAAATATTTCTTTATTTTGGCCGCTGGAATTTTGGCCATCGCGGCGTTCAATTTCTTTTATCATCTGGACGCGGAGAGGGTTTGGGATTGGGATGAGGCTAGGGAAGGGGTAACCGCCTATGAAATGATCCAAAGCCATAATTTTGTTGTTTCCACCTTTAACCATCAAACCGATTTGTGGAATTTAAAACCGCCTTTGGGGGCTTGGCTGATTGCTTTGGATTATAAAATTTTTGGATTTAACGTTTTTGCCCTGAGGTTTTACTCGGCCGTTAGTTGTTTTTTAAGCGTTGTCGCGGTCATGTGGATCATGGCCCGCGTGGAGGGGCGGCTGCCTGCCTTGATTTCCGGTTTTATATTGACCACGACTTCCCCGATTATTTTCATTCATGGGGCCCGAAGCGGGGATTATTCACCGCTCCTGACCCTGCTTTCTATTCTTTTCATTATTTGTTTATATGAAATGGGGAAAAAACCGCTGTTGATCTGCCTCGCTGGTTTGGTTTTTGCCCTCGCCTTTCTTCTGTATAGCTTTGCCGCTTTTCAATTGATGATTTTGGCTCTGGTTTTTTGGGGAATAACGGGGGAATACCAAAAGATTCCGATTAAGTATTATTTGGGCTTTCTTTTTTCCGCTTTTCTTCCGGTGGCGGCCTGGGCCTGTTGGCGCCTTTTCAATACCGATGGCGGAGCCTTTTTAAGCGGGATGGTTTCTTACGATTTACTCAAACGGTCGACCCAGGCCATCGAAGGCCATGTGGGAAACTTTGATTACTATTTTGTTTCCTTGGCGACTGGCGATCCCTATTGGTTTCTTTTTATGGCCACGGTCATGATTTCTTATCTGGCATCCATTGGGTTTAAGGTTAACTTTAAAAACAGACTCTTCACCTTGACGGTTTTAGGGGTGGTAGTGCCGGTGCTTCTTTTCTCCCTCGCCAAAACAAAGTTGGGCTGGTACACCATTCCGATTTATCCATCTTTCGCTTTGGTAACTGGGTTTTTAACTTGGATGCTTTTGAATGACCGGCGTTGTCAAACGGCCGGCAAAGCGGCTATTCTCATTGTCTTTTTAGTCGCGGGTCTTCGAGCGGAAAGGGAAATCCAAAAATCCGTTAAAAGGCCGGAGCAGGAAACGGCTCAGAATTTGTTGAATGACTTCAAGAAGATGGACTATTCCCCCGATTCGGTCATCTATAAAAAGGGATGGACCCAGGCGCCGCTTTTCGTTTCGGAAGTGGTTTGCGGGTTAACTCCCGCTACGGTAAAAGACTTGAAAGAGTGTTTAAACCACCAGGGTTTTTTAATGCTGGAAAAAGATAAGAAAAATACGGTCGGCGAAGATTTTGTCGCCAGTCATCAATTGCGGGTTATCCTTCAGAATGAGGACTGGATGATTGTCAAACTGTAAAGGCCGATTTACTTCCGCTTTCCTTTGGCCCAAAGGTTAGCTTGAAGGCCCAGCAGGAAAAACTGAAGGTTCATAAATTGGTGGCTGAAGGTATATTCGGTTAATCCCCAAACCAGAACCGCCGAAAAAACGCAGAGAAAAGCCCAGTTTAAATCCGCGCCATCCGGATCCTCCGGCTTTTGGCCGATGGCGGCGAAGTAATAGCTGACAATCCAAAATAAATAACACGCTAAGCCTTCCCATCCGTTCTGGGCCAGGATTTGAAGATAATTGTTATGGAGGTGCGGAAGGTTCGGCTCAACCCGGTCCAGCGCCCCCAAACGGTATTGCGGGTAAACTTCCGAAACGTTGCCTTGGCCGACGCCCCAGGGATGATGTTGAATGATTTTCCAGCCGGATATCCAGATTAAGAGCCGTGTTTGGGACGCGTTATCGATTTCATGTTTTTCGTTGTAGGAGATATTCAAGGTTCCAATGCTTCCGACCCTTTCCTGAATTGAGTGGGGGAGTAATAAGAAGATAGGGACAAGGGAAAGGCCCGCGATCAAAAGCCATTTACGGTTGTAGTTCCAAGCTAGAAGGGCGGATCCGGCCACAAAGCCGATCCAGGCGCCGCGGGTGGAAGTGAGAAGCAAGCCGAAGCCCAAGAGGCCCAAAATCATCCATTGGAACCAATGGTTCCGTCCATTCCTCAAAAAATAAATTTGGAATAACAGGCAGACCATCAACATTCCTCCGAAAACCATTTTGTCTCCCGAGAAGGAATCGATCCGGTCTTGGTGATCCCAAAAATGCTTTGCGATACCGTGGAGGGCGCAGATGGCGGCACCGTAATTTAGGAGCGACAAAAGCCGTTGGATGTCTTTGAGGAGAAGGGGCATGGCGCCCACGAAAAAGAAAAGAAGCATCGTCAAGTATTTGTGGACGGTGTTAAAGCTGTTGGCCGGATCCAGGCCGATAAGGGCCGCGAAGAAAAAAGAAAAAAGGAAAAGAAGGGCGGCGAGGGAGAAGGGGCCGCGGGGCAAATTGAATTTTTGGCCGTTTTTGAATTGAAGGAAAAGCCATGAGGCGACGGCCGCCCAAATAAAATTTTGCAAGGCGATGGAGGCGACCGAGGTGAAAGCGAAGGCGCCTAAGGCGAAGTGAAAGAGGCTGGTAAGCCTTGGAAGCCGGGATGGGATTTCTTTCATGGAACGGATTATAAAACCCTAGGGAGGGTCCGCGGAGCTTTTCTGGGGTAAAAACCCCGCAAAAGGGGGCGGTTGTTCGTTGACAGGGCCTTTTTCGGATGTTTAAATAACAGGGCTTTTGGTCGTCTGGCGGCGGAAAGATGGGCCGGTGACGAATTTGGTTCTCAAGCGTTCCCGTGTAATTTCGAGGCGCTTTTGTTCCTTGGCATGGAGGCGGAAAAATGTCGAAAGTCGTCCTCAAAAACGTCAATAAGCTTTACGCGAATAACGTGGTCGCGGTCAATAACGTCAATATCGAGATCGCGGATAAAGAATTTCTGGTGCTCGTAGGCCCTTCGGGCTGCGGCAAATCCACCACCCTGCGCATGGTGGCGGGCTTGGAAGAACTCAGCGGCGGCGAAATCCGTATTGATGACACCCTGGTGAATGACGTTCCCCCAAAAGACCGGGACATCGCCATGGTTTTTCAAAACTACGCCCTCTATCCCCACATGACCGTGTTCGACAACATGGCTTTCGGTTTGAAGCTCCGCAAATACCCGAAGGAAGAAATTAAACAGCGGGTTTACGAAGCCGCCAACATCCTGGGTATCCAGGAATTGCTTAACCGCCGGCCGAAGGAACTTTCCGGCGGTCAGCGCCAGCGCGTCGCGGTCGGCCGGGCCATTGTCCGCAAGCCGAAGGTGTTCCTCTTTGACGAGCCCCTGTCCAACCTGGACGCCAAACTCCGCGTGCAAATGCGGGCTGAAATTTCCAAGCTTCATACCCGCCTCCAGGCGACGATGATTTACGTCACCCACGACCAGTTGGAAGCCATGACCATGGGCGACCGCATCGCGGTGATGAAGGACGGTTATGTCCAGCAGATCGCCGACCCCATTACCCTCTACGAAAAGCCCGTGAACAAGTTTGTGGCCGGGTTCATCGGGACGCCCGCCATGAATTTCATGGAAGGCTCGTTGAATAAGAAACGGACCGGGATTTATTTCAACGAGGAAAATTTTGAAATCAAGATACCGGACGCCATGACCTCGATGGTGGAAAGCCATGTGGGCCGGGACGTGATTTTGGGCGTCCGCCCCGAAGATATTCACGACAAAATGGACGCGGCCAACGCTTCGCCCGACAACACCATCAGCGCTACGGTGGAAATTATCGAACCCTTGGGCGCGGAAGCCTACTTGTATTTGACCACAGGCAAGAGCCCCTTTATCGCGCGGGTCGACAGCCACGAACAAATCGAGATCAACCAAGATATCGAATTGGTCTTCAACATGCAGAAGGCCCATATCTTCGATAAAGAAACCGAGAAGTGCCTGACGAATTAAGTAATGGCCAACCTCGAGTTGATCGCGTTTAAAGCCGGGGCGGATTTCCGTCCCGGTTTTTAAGTTTTAGGCTGCCTTTTTATCCCCTTGGGGATTTCGGGTTATTCTTAAATAATAAATAGGAGAGTGGGAATGCGCATCGCGGTGGTCGGTACGGGTTATGTGGGCCTGGTCACCGGGTCTTGCTTTGCCGATTTGGGCAATATGGTCACCTGCGTGGACGTGGACCGTAAGAAAGTGGCGGAGCTTAAACGCGGCGTGGTTCCCATTTTTGAGCCGGGCCTGAAAGAAATTATCCAGCGCAACCGCAATCACCGTCTTTTTTTCACTACCGACCTGGAAAAGGCGGTCCAGTCCTCAGATTTTATTTTTATCGCCGTGAACACCCCTCCGGGCCGGGGAGGGGAAGTGGATATCACCAACGTCAAGGCCGCGGCGAAGGGAATCGGCAGGGCGCTCAATGGCTATAAAATTATCATCAACAAGAGCACCGTTCCCATTGGCATGGGGGATATCGTCAACAAAATCCTTTCTGAGTCGGGCCCCCGGGGATCTTCCTTTGATGTGGTCTCCAATCCCGAATTTCTCCGGGAAGGTTCGGCGGTCATGGATCTTTTAAAACCCGATCGCGTGGTCATCGGCGCCACCCGCCGATCGGCCGCCGAGAAAGTGGCGGAAATCTACGAACCCCTCCATTGCCCCATTTTGATGACCGACCTGAAAAGCGCCGAGATGATTAAATACGCGTCCAACGCTTTTCTCGCCATGAAAGTTTCCTACATCAACGAGATCGCCAACCTCTGCGGCAAGGTGGGGGCGGATATCGCCCAGGTCACTAAAGGAATGAGCTATGACTCCCGCATCGGGGGGCAGTTTTTCAACGCCGGGTTAGGTTTCGGGGGCAGCTGCTTCCCCAAGGATGTGGCGGGACTGGTTCAAATCGGTAAGGATAACGGCTATCCCTTCCGTCTCTTGCCCGCGGTTTTGACGGTCAATGAATACCAGCGGAAATTATTCCTGGAAAAGGTCCAAAAGGCTGTGAAGCCGCTGAAGGGAAAAACCCTGGCTCTTTGGGGCCTATCCTTTAAACCCAATACGGATGACCTGCGGCAGGCTCCTTCTTTAACCCTCATTCCGGCGCTTTTGGCCAAAGGGGCGCGCTTAAGGGTTTATGATCCGGTGGCCATGCCCAAGGCTAAAAAGATTTTTAAAAAGGTAAAGTATTGCGGAAATCCCTACGAGGCCGCCCAAGGGGCCCACGCGGTCCTGGTTTTGACCGAATGGAACGAGTTTAAGCAGGTGGATTTCCCAAAGCTGAAAACCATCGTCAAGCACCCTATCTTGATCGATGGCCGTAATATGTACGAGCCGAAAGAAATGTCTGAAAAGGGATTTGCTTATTATGGGATGGGCCGGGGTGAAAGCTAAATGCTGAATTGCGGCTGACAGCTGACAGTTAATGGCTGAGGTCGTATTTTAGGAGTCTTTCTTTGAAAATAGCGTTATTAGGGTCCACCGGCATGCTGGGTTCCAAGATGGCGGAGCTTTTAAAAGAGCGCGGGCATGAGCTTTTGGCCCCGGCCCGGGCGGAAGTGGATTTGAACCGCCCCCACACGATCGAGAATTTTTTCAAGGCGAAAACCTTCGACGCCCTGGTGAATTGCGCGGGATTTACCCGGGTGGACGCCTGCGAGGAACCGGCTAAATTTTCCATGGCGCTGAACGTGAATGGGACTTCCCTGGGCTGGCTTGGAAAATTCTCAAAAAAAACCCAAAGGACCCTCGTTCATTTTTCGACCGATTACGTTTTTGACGGAAAAAAGGAAGAGCCCTACCAGGAAACGGACAAACCGGCCCCTTTAAACGTTTACGGCAAAACCAAGTGGCAGGGCGAGCGGCTCCTCCAAGCGGAAAATCCTTTCCATTACTTAATCCGGACCTCCTGGGTTTTTGGGCCAAAGGGCGATAATTTCGTCAATAAGATGGCGGATCTTCTCATCAGCCGGCCCCGGGTGGAGGTGGTCGCGGACCAGATCGGGGGGCCTTCCTACACGGGGGATATCGCTCAATTCGCCCTAGAGCTCTTAGAAAAAAAAGCCGCCCCTGGAACCTATCATTTTTGCAACGAAGGCTACGCCTCCTGGTTTGAGTTCGCCCAGGAAATACAGAAACAGACGGGATTCATTTCCTGCGAGGTCGCTCCGGTTTCCAGCGATAACATTTTTCGGCCGGCCCAGCGGCCCGCCAATTCCAGGCTCGATATTTCCAAAGCCGCCCTGACCGTGGGCCACGCTTTCCGAACCTGGCAGGAAGCCTTGGGTGATTATTTGATGAAGGATTATAAGAATGAACAGGCCTGAACTCTCGGTCGTAATCCCCGTTTATAACGAAGCCGCCCGCGTGGGTAAAACGCTGGAGGCATGCTTCGTTTACCTCAAGGCGAAAAAAATATCCTCCGAAATTTTAGTGGTGGATGATGGATCCAAGGATCAAACCATTCGAGTGGTTGAAAGCTTCAAACGGCAGGGAACCAAAAGCCAAGTTCTGAAGGTGTTGAAACATAAGGTCAATCGCGGCAAAGGCGCGGCCGTTCGAACCGGCGCCTTGGCGGCGGCGGGTCACATTGTCCTCTACATGGACGCGGATAACGCCACTCCGCTCCGGGAATTCGAAAGTTTTCGGCCGGAATTAAAAAGGGGAACGGAAGTCCTGATGGGTAGCCGGGCCGTGGATCGGAAAAAAGTGAAGGTCCACCAGCCGATTCACCGGGAAGCCATGGGCCGGATTTTTAATTTATTGGTGCAAATGCTGGCCACTCCCGGCCTCTGGGACACCCAGTGCGGCTTTAAGGTTTTCAGCGCCGGCGCCGCTAAAATGATTTTTCCCCTTCAGACCATTGAGCGGTTCGGATTCGACGTGGAACTGCTTTACATCGCCCGCAAGCAGGGGTACAGGGTAAAAGAAATGCCCATTCATTGGTATGACTCACCCGATTCCAGGGTCAGCATGTTCCGCGATTCCGCCCGCATGTTCATGGACCTGCTGGTGATCCGCTGGAATGATTTGAGAGGGCGATATAACTCTCCTCTCAAGTCTAAATGAACATTTCTTCATGAAGAAAACGGAAAGCCGCGCCCGCCGGATCACCCGCAACACTTTTTTTCTCGCTTCAGGCGAAATGATCGCCCGATTGTCTACCCTCGCCATTATGGTTTACTTGAACCGTCACTGGACGGAAGTGGCCCTCTATGGTCAATATTCGATTGCCGTCGATTGGGTCGGTATTTTCGCGGTGGTGGGTGAGCTTGGCTTGAACGCCTTGACGGTCAGGGAAGTGGCTCATCACAGGGAAAAAACCTCCTTTTTCTTGCGCCATGTCCTGGTGTTGCGGTCTTCCTTTTCCATTCTTTTCTGGCTGGCGTTAATCGGGATTTCCATGGTTCTTCATTACGAGCCGGTTTTGAAGTTGGCGATCGCGGTTATGGGAATAAGGCTTATTCTGGACGCGGCTGAAGGAGGGTACATTTATCTTTTTCAGGCGCATCAGGAGATGGGGCCCTATGCTATGGTCAACATGTTTTGTGCCCTCATTCGCATGTTGGGCATTATCGCCGTCGTGGCAGCCGGGGCCGAAGTAGTGGGAGCCGGCTCTATTTGGGTTTTGGCCAGCACGGTCGGTCTTTTAACGATGATCATTCTGGGGCGAAAAAGAGGATGGAAACCCGAGTTTAAAAAATATCGTCCCCATGATTCCTGGAGCGTGTTAAAGCTTGCTTTTCCCCTGGCAACCTTTGGGACACTTCAAACGCTTTACTACCGTGTCGATTCGGTTATTTTGAAGAGTCTGTCGGGCAATGAGGCGGTGGGGTTTTACGATACTGCATCCCGCATTGTTCTTTCTCTTTTGGCCGTTTCCCAACTCTATTCCATGGCGATCTATCCGGTGTTTTCCTCGCTGCAAGACGAACCCAAGGCCTTTTGCCGGTTAGCGGCCAAGGCGTCTAAGGTTCTATTTTTTCTGGGGTTGCCTATTTCGATCGGGGGTTTCTTTTTGAGCACGCCCCTATTGGTTTTGGTTTCTGGTTTTAAATACGCCGCCGCTGGACCACCATTTTCTATTTTGTCCTTATCCATTCTTCCGTTTTTTTTATCCAATATTTACGTTGATGTTTTGGCTGTGAAAAATAACTTTCGCTTAAACCTGCAATTTGTTCTTTTGTTGGTGCTAAACGTGGTGTTGAATTTTATTTTAATTCCAAGGTGGCAAGTTCAAGGGGCGGCCTGGGCCACGGTGATTTGCGAGTATCTGGGTGTTTTTTCCGGTTTTTTCCTGGCGGCGCCTTATCTGGGAAAAATGGGAAGGATTATCTGGTTTCGCCCCTTGGCCGCTTCGTTGACCGCCGCCGGGTTGATGGGGGTGGGTATTTATTTCGATCCCCGGCTTTATTGGCTGGGTCTCGGCCCGGTGGTTTATGCTGTAGCTCTTTACCTTTTCCGGGGGCTTGAGGCAGAGGACTTAGCCGGGTTGAAATCAGTTTTCCGTACCGCCAAGGCCTGAAATCATCCGAATCATTCCATCTTTCATGAATGAAGATGCTCGTCCGGCTGGTTCGTGGGAACGTTGTTGGCTTGTCCTGGAGCTTGTGGTATATGGTATGTGGTTTTGTTTTGACTCGAACCGCGCAATACATGACACGAGGCGGATGGAATGAAAGTAGCGATTTTAGCCGGTGGACTCGGAACCCGTATGACGGAAGAAACCGAGATCAAGCCCAAGCCCATGGTGGAAATCGGCGGACGCCCGATCTTGTGGCACATCATGAAACATTACTCGCGCTTCGGCCACAAGGAGTTTTTCATCGCCTTGGGGTACAAAAGCGAAGTGGTTAAGAATTTTTTCATCAACTACACGGCTTTTAAAAGCAACCTCACCGTGGATTTATCCAAGGGGAAAATTCAGATCCACGGGGACAATGAGACGGAAGATTGGATTGTCCACCTTATTGATACGGGCCGGGATACCAGCACAGGGGGCCGCTTAAAAAGGCTCCAAAAATGGCTCGGGAGCGAACCCTTCATGGCCACCTATGGGGACGGTGTGAGCAACGTGGATCTGGGCCTCCTGGCGAAGTTTCACAAGGAACAGGGTCGGATTGGAACCTTGACCGCGGTACGCCCGCCTTCCCGGTTCGGCGGCATATTGTTCGATGACCATTCGGTCGCCCAATTTACGGAAAAACCCCAAATCGGGGAAGGCTGGATTAATGGGGGTTTTTTTGTTTTCGAACCCGAAATATTTGATTATTTGAAGGACGACAAGAGCATTTTGGAAACCCATGCCTTGGAGAAGTTGGCCGACAACCGGCAGTTGGCCGCCTACCGCCATGAGGGATTTTGGCAGTGCATGGACACCTTGCGGGAAAAAAAGATATTGGAGGACCTTTGGCAAAGCGGGAAAGCACCGTGGATGGCTTGAGCCATAACAAGAAATTTTGGCTGGACCGTCCCGTCTTTGTCACGGGCGGCACGGGCCTGGTCGGGGGCGCCTTGGTGCGGCGGCTTAAAGCGGCTGGCGCCGATATCGTCTGCCTGGTCCGCGACTGGATTCCCCAGTCCGAATTGATGCGCCTGCATATCATTGAACAGATCAAGGTGGTTCGGGGCGATGTGCGGGACCAAGCCCTCTTGGAGCGTGTCTTGGGCGAATATGAGATCAATACTGTCATCCATCTGGCGGCCCAGACCATCGTCGGGATCGCCAATAACAATCCCATTTCCACCTTTGAAACCAATATCCAGGGCACCTGGGCCCTTTTGGAGGCTTGCCGCCGAAGCCCCAGCGTCAAACAAATCGTGGTGGCTTCTTCCGACAAGGCTTACGGAGACCAGGAGAATCTTCCCTACGATGAGTCCACGCCCCTGCAGGGAAGACATCCTTACGATGTCAGTAAATCCTGCGCCGATTTAATCGCGGCCATGTACGCCAAATCTTTCTCAACACCGGTAGCGATCACCCGATGCGGCAATTTTTACGGAAGCGGCGATTTGAACTGGAACCGCATTATTCCCGGGACCATTCGGTCGATCATCCGCGGACAGAAGCCGGTGATTCGGTCCGATGGAAGCTTTATCCGCGACTACTTTTACGTTGAGGACGGGGCGGCGGCCTACATGCTTTTGGCCGAGCAGCTGGCAAGCCGTCCTGAACTCAAAGGTGAGGCCTTTAATTTCTCGAATGAAATTCAAGTGAACGTGAAGGAATTGGTGAAAAAAATTCTCTTCCTTATGGGATCCCCGATGAAACCGGAAATCCGAAACGAGGTCAAAAACGAGATCCGCCACCAATATTTGTCCTCCGCCAAGGCCCGAAAAATGCTCAAATGGAAACCCCTTTATGACCTGGATAGGGGCCTGAAAGAAACCATCGAGTGGTATCGGAAACACTTTAAGGAAGCAAAATGACGTTGGAGCCGTTTGTCTGCCGTTCCTGCGGGCAAAAAAATGTTCAGCCCGTCCTCTCCCTGGGGCGGACCCCCTTGGCCAACGCTTTGCTCACGGCGAAACAACTGAAGGACCCCGAGGAAACTTTCCCGCTGGAGGTCGTTTTTTGCCCCGCCTGCGCCCTCGTCCAAATCACCGAGACGGTGCCGCCGGAAAAACTATTCCGGGATTATTTTTATTTTTCCTCTTTTTCGGATACAGCCTTGGAGAGCGCGAAGGAATGCGCCGGGCAATTGATGAAACGGATGAAATTGGGAAAACAAAGCAAGGTGGTGGAGATTGCCAGCAATGACGGCTACTTACTGCGTAATTACGTTGAGCGCGGGATTCCGGTTTTAGGAATCGAACCGGCCCGTAACATCGCCAAAGTCGCGGTGGAAAAAGGGGTCGACACCATCAGCGAATTTTTTGGGCTGGATTTGGCCCGGCGGTTGGCCGCCCAGGGCGATCAGGCGGATGTGATCCACGCGAACAATGTGGTCGCCCACGTCGCCGACTTGCACGGAGTCGTGGGGGGCATGGCCGCCTTGTTGAAACCCGACGGCGTCGCGGTGATTGAAAATCACTATGTGAAGGATCTGATTGACCAAGTGCAGTTCGACGCCATTTACCACGAGCATCTTTGCTACTATTCCGCCGCTTCCTTCGAGAAATTGTTCAAGCCCCATGGTTTAACGCTGGTGGACGTGGAACGCATCCCCATGCATGGAGGATCCTTAAGGGTCTTCTTCCAGCGGACGGATGGGCCAAAGTCCTTGGAAAAGGAAGGCTCGGAAAGGGTTCAACGGTTATTAAAAGAAGAGAAGGCTTGGGGCGTGGATCAGCCCATCTTTTACCGGGGTTTCGGCTCGAAAGTTGAGGCGCTCAAACAGGATTTGTTGGCGTTATTGGGCCAATTAAAAGAAGCTAAAAAGAAGATCGCCATTTATGGGGCCTCGGCTAAGAGTACGACCCTGTTGAGCTATTATGGCATTGGCGCTGGAATCCTCGACTACGTGGTGGATCGAAGCACGATTAAGCAAGGGCGCTATACTCCCGGGACCCATCTGCCGATTTATGCTCCGGAGAAGCTGCTGGAAACCCAGCCGGACTATGTGCTGCTTCTCACCTGGAATTTCGCCGATGAAA
>CAZHFP010000047.1:0-17908 GCA_964531065.1 uncultured bacterium | reverse complement strand
CCTTCAGGATCTTTTCCAGGGAGGCCAAGACGCTGGCGGGGGTGCAGAGGCTGTCCGCCGGGTCCCCTTGATCGGGGAGCTGCTTCGAAAGAAGGATGCGGGCCGCGGAAAAGGGGACCCTCATAGGGGAGGTGTCGGCCGCCCTCACGCAGGCGTTGTTGGTGGTCTCAATATCGGTGCGGATCTGCTCGATGACGACTTGTTCGAATAGGGGCCCGGAGGAGGGGGGGGCCGCCGACGCCAGACCCGAATCCGCGTTATCTATCTCCTGCTTGCACTTGACGACGCTTTGGTATTTCTCCTCCACCTGCTTGCCATGCTCGGCGATCTTGCTCATCAGGGGTATGATCGGCGAGACCACTTTTGTCAGTTCCGCGGCGCTGGCCCCCATCTTCCCCTCGGAGGCTTTCAGCAGAGCTTTGTCTTGTTCGGTCAGTTGGTCGCCCTTGTTCCAGATGGCCGCGACGGCTTTAAGGTTATCCAGGGCGCTTTTGGCGCCTTGCCCCGTGGCGGCATTCAAGGCGGCCAAGACTTTGGGCGAATTGAAATCAATTTGACTGACGGACTGGATGACCTCGCGCTTGACCTGATCCATCTTCCGTTTCCACTCATCGCGGATCTTCTGGCCGTCCTCGGGGGAGGTTCGCATCAGAACCTCGGCCTTGGCCATTTCCTGCTGGCACTTTAAAACCACCTGGTATTTTTCATCGGCCTGCCGGGCGTGTTCGGAGATGAGGCCCATTTGGCCCCCCAACTCGTCCAACCACTTAGCCATGCCTCCGCCGGCCAGGCCGGTCTTACCCTCGAAGGCCTTGAGGAAGGCCAATTCCTGTTCGGTCGCGTTATCGCCCCGGCTCCAGATATTGGACACCTTTTTGAGGATCTCCATGGCGCTCTTGGCGTTCTTTCCCGCGGCCTCGTTCAAGGCGATGATGAATTTCGGGAAGTTGGAATCCATCTGGGCGATGGACATGCTGATCTCGGTACGGAACTGGCTCATCTTGCGTTTCCACTCATTTTTGACGTAGCTATTATCGGACCCGGAGGCGTTGCGCAGGTCCCTGTCGCGTTCCTTGCCCATTTTAAAAGAGGTCAGCTCGTTGCGCGCGATGGCCATGAACTTGTCGAACACGCAATAGGCCGGGGGGGTGATGGTCTCGGGGGTACGTCCCGAAAAGGTTTTTAGGAGGGATTCATAAAGTGAAGTCGGGAGAAGATTGATGGTCTTGGTCTCTTTCTCCAATTGCACGGTGATGACATCGCCGATGGCCCCGGTGTTGAGAAAGAGGGACTCTTGAGGAGTCAGTTCGTTCAGGCGGTTGGAGACGATCCAGTCCACCAGCTTGTCGTAAGCCCTCCGCAGCCTATCCGAACGCTGCTTTTCGGCGGTGGCGGCGGTATCAGCGTCGTTGGCGAAGAAAACGATATTATCTTCAACTTGTTGGCGTATTTCGCTATCCACTCCCTTCATGAGTGATTCATAGTGGGCGCCTGTGACGGTTTGGGTGGCGGTGGACATTTTAAGAAGCCTCCAGAAGGTTTAAATCGATTTACCAAACGGAGTGTAAGTATAACATGGGCCTTTATTTGGTTTAACCAATTATTAAGGTGGAACGCCGCTGGCGGAGAGGCGGAGCTAAAAACTATTAGGTTGTTTTAGGCTCTTTTCGTTTCGTTAAACCAATAGAAAAAAATGGGGAAAAGAGGTGATTTGGTTAAAGGATAAGGTTCCCGTCAAAAATTACGTCAAGGAAGAGGGGTCCAGGGACCAAAGAAATTTTGGATTTTCACCCAGCTCAAAGGCCGCAAACCCGGCGGTGGGAAAGGAAAAGGGGGAACTGCTTCCGGATCCCTCTTCCAGAAGCGCCGCCAGGTTCGGTAAAAAGGGAAGGTGGCTGACGATTAACAGATCGCCGCCTTTCCAATCAGTTAATTCCTGATAGGTCTGGTTGAAATCTCCATCGGGCGCGAGGGTTTCTTTTTCCGCGACCAGGGCCGCGGGGATCCCGAAGATTTTCCGGTAAATTTCGGCGGTTTGAAAGGCGCGGGTCAGGGGGCTGTGCCAAAGGGTCGAAATTTTTATTTTCTTTTTCCGAGACAAATATTCGGCCATGTTAGTTACGTTCGTGAGGCCCCTGGGGGTCAGGGAGGAAGGCGCTCCGGGGCCGCTGTGCGAAGCTTCTCCATGGCGGGAAAGATAAAGAAACATAGGACACCTCGGAAATACAGGGGCAAGGTTTCAGGGGCTAGGTTCTAGCTTCGGTCGAATGTTTTACGGACACCTTGACCTTGAAACCCGGTTTGAAATATGGGTGAAACTTCTATTTTTTATCCCTGACGGGATAGTGAAGCCTCTTATTGAATTCTTCGAGGTGCGTCCAGGTTCTGAAATTTTTCATCCGGTCGATATAAAAAAATCCGTTCAAGTGATCCACCTCGTGCTGAACCACCCGCGCTTCGAAACCGTAGAAGGTCTTTTGTACCTTTCTGCCTTCGGGCGTCATGGCGCTCAGGATCACCCGCCTAGACCTGACTACTTTACCACGAAATCCAGGAATGCTCAGGCAGCCTTCCCAACCGCTGGTCTTGGCTCGCGAATAACGGATAATTTTGGGGTTCAGGTAAGCCTGGAGGGGAAAGGATTCCACCTGCGGGTAGCGGCGGTTGCCCCGGCATTCCATGACAAATATTCTTGACCCGACGCCTACCTGGTTGGCGGCGATCCCCACGCCCTGGGCCAGACGCATGGTGGCGGTCATGTTTTTTAAAAAGGAAAGCAGTTTTTTTAACCGGGACGGGGATCGGGGGATGAGCCGGGTTTTCTTTCGAAGGACCGGATTTCCGATTTTAACGATGTTTAATTTCATAAAAGGGCTTTCAATCATTTATTTATTTTTTTTTGCGTGAAACCTAATAAACTAACGTCCTAAAAAAACGTAAGTCGTATTTAGGTGTCATTGCGAGGAGCGAATTTAGCGACGAAACAACCTGATTTCATGGGTTGTCCAATGTGGTTGTTGAAGCGTTATTTTAAACTAGGGTTGCTTCGTCATTAACGTCTCCTAATCGGGGACATTCCTCGCAATGACAGATAAATAAATTTTCATAAGAGGTTCCATGCCAGAACATTTTATTTCATTCCCGAAGGATTTCCTATGGGGAGCGGCCACCAGTTCCTTCCAAATCGAGGGAAGCCCTCTGGCCGACGGGGCCGCTAAGAGTAACTGGTACCATTGGACCAAGACCACCGGCAAGATCGCGGACCAAAGCGACGCGGATATTGCCTGCGATCACTACCACCGTTACAAAGAAGACGTAGCCATGATGAAAGAAATGGGCCTGAAGACCTATCGCTTTTCCTTGTCTTGGCCCCGGGTTATTCCCGAGCGCGGGAGGGTCAATGAGAAGGGAATTGATTTTTACCGCCGCTTAATCGAAGAGCTCCATAAGGCCGGCATTACGCCCAATGCCACCCTTTTTCATTGGGAAGTTCCGGAATGGGCCGAGGGTGGGTGGGAGAATCGGGAAACAGCTTTGGCTTTCCGGGAATACGCTGAGGCGGTTTTTCACAAGCTGGGCAAGGAGGTCCCCTTTTGGGCGACGCAAAACGAATCCCTCGTCACGGCCCAGTTAGGCTACCTCTGGGGTTATTTTCCCCCGGGGAAACAAAACCGCAAGGCCGCGGCCAGGGTGACGCACCATTTGAACCTTGCCCACGGTCTGACCGTGCAATCTTTCCGCCAGATGAACCTGCCGGGTGAAATCGGTACGGTCGCGGCGATGGGACTTTTCAAGACGGTCAGCGGCAAACCGGAAGACCAGGCTTACGCTGATAAACTCCGAGACCTTTGCATCGGATCATTCCTTGATCCGATCGCGGGCAGGGGATACCCCGATTTTTTTTACCAGTTCGCCGGAGAAAATATTTCCGCTTACGAAATGGACCTTAAAGATATCGCCCACCCCATCGATTTTTTGGGCGTGAACCACTATTTCCCCAATTACGCGAAAGTCGCGCCGGGCAATAATATTTTCGATAATGATTTCACCATGACTGACGGCTTGCCCATGAACGATTTGGATTGGCCCGTGGAGCCGGAAGGCCTCTATGAGCTGCTCGCCTACCTTTGGAAAACTTACGGCTGGAAGATGTATGTCACCGAAAACGGATTGCCGACCCGGGACTCCCTCCGGAATGAAAAAGAAACCATGGAAGACGACATGAGGGTTTCTTACTTGGGGCGTTATTTAGCCCAGGCCCAAAGGGCCATTGCCGAAGGCGTGGGGCTAAAGGGTTATTACGCTTGGTCGCTGATGGATAACTTTGAGTGGTGCCATGGTTATGACCCCCGTTTCGGCCTCGTCCATGTGGATTTCAAGACCCAGAAGCGCACTTGGAAAAAAAGCGCCAAGTGGTACCAAAAGGTCATCGCGGGCAACGGATTTGACCTGGCCGCCCTGCCCCAAAATCCGCCCTTTCGGATATTCCATTCCACTGGGGACAAGGCGAAAAATTTCTAAAAAGCAGTTGTCAGTTCTCAGCTGACAGCTGTCAGCAACGGCGTAAAATTAACGGCTGGAAAATATTAGAACCAAGTAAAAGTTCCTGAGGTAAACTCGTTCCATGAGCCTCAAAAGCCAATCCCGCCGCCCTCTGTCTTTTTATTGGTTCGTCCTGTTCGCGTTGGTATTTTTGATACAGGTTGGGCCCCGCCTGAAGATGGATTCCTCCGTGGCCGATGAGATGGTGGAAATAACCGACGGTTATTATTATTGGAGCGGGGATGTCATTTCGGATTCCGCCCATCCCCCCCTGCCCAAAGCCCTCCAGGCGCTTCCCTTGCGGTGGATGGGACTTCAATCCAAGGGGAAGGGGATCTTTACCGATTATCAAAGGCGGGCTTTTAATTTTTTGTTTGTCTTGAACCGGGACCGCTTTGAATCGGCTTATGCGGCCGCCCGTTTTGTTTCGCTGTTGTTCGGTTTGGGAATTGGGGGGCTTTTGTTTTTAACGGCCCGGAAGGGTCGTCTTTCCTTTTTGCTGCCGGTGATGTTGTTGTGGTCCTTGGAGCCGAACCTGCTTGCCTTTTCCGGCGTGGTGATGGCCGATATTGTCCTGGCCTTTTTTTACTTACTGGCGGTTTATTCCTTCCAAAAATTGCTGGAAAGGCGGGGGGAATCGAAAGGGTCCTTTCTAACGGGAATCCTTGCCGGAATGGCCATTGCCTCGAAATTCTCGGGAGTCCTCTTGATCCCTGTTTTTTTAATCATGGAATTACTCCAAGGGTTGAAGGAAGAGCCCCAGAAGATTAGGCAAATCCTGTTACCGATGGGTCTTCGCTGGGGTTGGGGATTAGCCGGGGCTTTTTGCTTTATCGGCTTGCTGTATCTTCCGGGAACCCTCAAGCTTCCAGACCATCTCTCTCCATTTGATTATTTCTTGGATGGATTCAAGACCATGGCGGGTTTCTCGGGGCATCCCACTTATTTTATGGGCCAGCTTTCTATTAAAACCCACCTGAGCTATTTCCCCACGCTCTTTTTGATCAAGAGTCCTCTGACCTTCCTTTTTTTCGGGGGATTATCGGTTTTTTTATCCCTCTCGGGCAAAATAAAGATCCCGGCCTGGCATTGGATACCGGCTTTGATCCTGTTCGCCGCCATCGCACCCGTTCAAAACGTAGGAGTCCGCGAAATTCTTCCAGCTTATCCCTTCTTCATTTTGATGGCGGCTGCCGGCGTCAGCTGGTTGTGGAATCAATCCTCGCGGGGAATCAAACCGATTTTCAAGGTGCTGGTAGGGGCGCTTTTTCTTTTCCAGGCGGCCAGTTTGGCCCTGGCTTTCCCCCGTCACATCAGCTATTTCAACGAAATGATTCCACCCGAAAGGAAAATTTATTGGTTGGGTGATTCCAACCTGGATATGGGCCAGGACACCAAAAGGTTCGCCCTCTTCGCGCGCCAAAAAGGCTGGGGGAAGGTGAAGCTGGCTTATTTCGGAACGGCGGACCCGGAGTTTTATGGAATGAAATGGGATTACTGGACTCAAAAGGACCTGGAGGGCCCCCAGCCCGGTCAGGTCTATGCTGTCAACGCGGAATTTTTACAGCTGGGTCCGGCCTTTCTGCCGGGGGTGCGGGCCATTACGGAAGGATGGATTTCCAGGATTCCGCCCTCGGGAAAACTCGGCGACACCTGGTATTATTTTGAAATGCCCGGGGAAGCGGTTCAGGATGATTCGCCCCGGTTTTTTTCCACCATGCCGTTTAAGACTTACGAGCGCCTCAACGATTAAGGGATAGGTTCGGCCGGAAGGCGGAATAGGGAATCACCTCAAATTTTTGATCCCCCGGTTTCATCCACAAAAGGCTTAAGGCCGTGTCTACCCCTTGGGACTTTTGGAAAAAGACGTTTATTTTTTGCCGGCCCTTTTTAAGAAACCAATCTCCCGATTCCTTTTTGGAGGACGCCAGAACTGTCTCTTTCCCGATTTTTAACTTGGCTTGGTCCGTCGTTAAGAATAAAAAGCGGTAGGTTCCCGTCTTCGGAATTTCCAAGAGGCCGGTCCACCAGACAGAAAGGGGCGGGAATTGATGAATGGGAAAATCATTCCGGAAAGTGAAATTGATCAGGGGATCGGTCTGGGTTAGAACGGGCCTGGTGTTCCAATCCAGCGAGGAAAAATAAGTGCCGGTCAGTCCAAAGCCGGCAAGAGGGAATTTTGGTCCAGTCAAACCCTTTCGAATCTGTTCGGCGGTCATGCGGTAAAGGGTGGCGACGATCGCGCCCGAGGGGGATTTAAGTCTTTGGGTGGTTCCGCCGGGATAAAGATCCTGAAACAGGTTTAAAATCCCTGATTGTCCCTCCTCCAACGCCAGGCAAACTCCCTTGTCCCGGGGCAGGGACCTAAGATCCAACGATTCGCAAAGACGTAAAAGAACCATATCGTTCCGGTGGGGATAGCCTAGGAATTGGACAGTGTAGTGGCCGTAAAAACGGGGACAGATCAGATAGGTATATTGGCCGCCATCTTGGGCCAGATTTTTTCCAATCCAAGAAGCTTCGGCGCCGTTCCCGTTCCGCCAACAGTCTTCCTGGACCGACTGGATGAGGAAATAATCGCGGAAATTTTGAAGCGCGCAAAAGGCGAGAAGCGCCCCCAGGGCAAAGGTACCAAGCCGCCTTCCTGGAGCCCGAAAGGCGCCTGCCTGGCGCGCGAGAAAAGCGAGAAAGTTTCCGCAAAGAAGCGTAATGAAGGGGATCGTTCCGAAAAGCCGGCTGGCATGGCTGGGGTTCATGGAAAGAAATGACGGGAGGCACATGAAGGCGAAACCGACGACGGGATAAAAAGAGGATCTTTCCCTGATCCGCGACAGGCCGTGGAAAAGTGAAAGGATTAAAAGAATCCCCATCCCGTCGTCCAAAAGACGGTGTCCCGGAATGTTGTGGTAGAACCAAACGTCGCCCGCCCGGTTGAAGGAGAAGGCGGTTGCCAGGAAATGATTCCAAACTCCCGACCAGCCCTCCCGAATATAAACGCCGGGGAAGGCCATCAACTCTTGCTCCCTCCAGCCCAAGGATTTTTGAGTGATCATTTCCTTCCAGAGGGGAAGGCATAGAAGGCTAAAAATGACGAAGAGAAGCGCTCCTTGGCCGAAGAGCTTCCGCCTGGATCCGTGATTTTGACACCACTCGTAAACGGCGAAAATCAGCATCAGTCCCACAAACGCTTTGCCAACTTGGTAGGAATAAAGGGCCGCGGCTAAAAAAAGACCGGTCAAGGCGAAGGACCAGGTTTTCCGTCGGTCAACGGCATAGAGCCAAAAAGCCAAGGTGAGGCCCATGTAAAACGGCATTTCGACAGCCGGATGGCCGTCGCGGCTGTAAGTCAGGTGCCAACGCATGACCGCCATAAAAAAAATGGCCAATAGGCCCGCGGTGGGCCCGGACAGCCGCCGGTAGAAGCAGTATAAAAAGGGGAAAGCCGCCAGGGACATCACCACGGACGAAAGAAAAAAGGAAAGCTGGCCCGCTGGAAAGAGTTTGAACCAAAGACACAGGTAGGCGTAAACACTCGGAACACAGACGGGCTGCCGGAAAAGATCGGGAAAGGAGGGTCGCCAGCCTTCCCTCAGGATCCGCAGAACATCCAGGCATTCGGTGCTTTGGTCGGTGAATAAACCAGCGGGAAATACCTCGAGGCGGTAGACCCGGAGAAAAAGGGCGAGGAGAAAAACCATCATTAAAAATATTTTTTCCCGGCCGGGATCCAAGCCGTCGTGTAATTCCGAGCCGAAGCGGGAGAATGAAAAACGCCTTAAAAACACAAGCGCCGCGCCGTAAAAAAGTAAACCAGTCAAGGCGGTGCCGGGTTTGTCCTGTTGGATCAGGAACCATTGGCCCAAGGCGGCTAAAAAAAATGCGGGGACGCCGGTCGTCCAGAAATTCAAAGGTTTTAAATTTTTCATTTCCGGGATTGAGCCTGTCGCTTTGAATTTGAGTTGGCGCCGAAGTGTATTATAAGGTAACGAAAGCGGATCGTCCCCATGGGCTGGGAAAGATTAGGGGCGGACACCTCGTTTAAAATGGGGTTAATTGGGAAAAAACCGAAATATTTCCTCAAGCCCGGGAGTGGCACTAAAATACCGCAATGACCTTTCTCAAAAATCCTACCCTTCTGCCGGTTTCGCTGTTTCTGGCCATCCTGGCTCAAATTCTCGTGAGCCGCACCGGGGAATCCTGGGTTTTGGCGGCTGGAATTTTTATTTACATTGTTTCGGGGTTCCTATTTATTTTTGGGATCTCGAGAAAAAAGAACAGCTCCGCTTTGCCGAAACATCCCCCGCTGAAAATCGAAACCCTTTTATTTTTTTCAATCGGCGCGATGGTTTTATTTTTTCGACTCTATAAAATTGTCCAAATCCCCCAAGGATTAACCCCGGAAGAAACTTGTGGTCCTTGGATAGGTTTTTCGACGCCGCCCTCCCAATGGAAGTTGTTTGATCCGCGAAACTTCGCGATGACTTATTTCGATATCCCTTTTCTTTCCTATGGGTGGTTTCATTTGTTTGAGCCCAGCCATCTTTCTTTCTCCCTCTTTTACGTTCTTTTCACTTGCCTATCCTTTCCCCTGATTTATTGGTTTTTCAGGGATTTGGCCGGTCCGCGGGTTGCTCTTTTAACCCTATTCATTTGGGCGATGATGCAATGGCAGGTCACCTTAAGCCGCAGCGGCCACGCTTCCGTCACATCGGCTTTTTATGTCATGGCCGTGTTGGTCTTCGTCCGGCAGGGCTGGAAGCTTGGTCATTATTTTTTCTGGATTCTCGCGGGAGGTTTTTGCGGACTTGGTTTTTATGCCCATCCCTCTTTCCGGGCCGTTCTCCCCCTCCTCGCGCTGGCGCTGGTTTTTGAATGGAGTTTGGACCGGGGTAAGGCGCGGACCAGGCTGATCGGGATCATTTTATTCACGGTTGTTTTCCTGGTTATTTCATGGCCCTATTGGCAATCCATGTGGCAGCAACATTGGATCATTGGTTCTTCCTACGACCACCTTTTTGTGGGGAAGACTATTCTGGAAGAAAAAAGTCTGACTCCCCTTTGGCGGAATTTTTCGCGGACATGGCTGGCTTTTTTTCACATGGGCTCTCCCTATACCCAGGAAGGCTTGCCGGGCCGCCGGCTCCTGGATGACGCCACCGGAGTTCTTTTCGTTCTTGGTTTTTTTCTTGGACTGTGCCGTTGGAGGGAAAAAAAATATTTTTATGGGATCGCGGGTTTGGCGGTTCTCAGCCTGCCTTGCGTGCTTTCCACCGACCCCTACCATACCAGCCGCATGCTGGGGGCCGCCCCTTTTATCGCTTACCTGGCCGCGAACGCGGCTTTTGAAATATGGGAAAGGGTTTCCTTTTCACGTGAAGCCCGCAGAGGGATCCTGGTCTTGGGATTGGCCGCGGCCGCTGCGGGATTTGTCGAGAATTATAAAACTTATTTCATGGATCGCCCCCTCAATGAAGCCTGTTGGCGGGAAGGCTGTGTCGACTTTACCCAAACGGGGCAGGAGATCGCCGACCTCGGCGGTGGTTACGAGTATTATCTTTCCCCGGTTTTTTTCGGACAGTTCACCGTGCTTTTCCTGGGCCACACCCAACTCGGCCACCTTCATTCCCTGGATTTGCCCGATTCCTTCTGCTCCATTGTTCCGCCCCCGGGACGGGGCTTGTTTTTCGCCCTGCAGGAAGGCCGAACCGGAGTCCTCCGGATTTTAAAGGATCTCTACCCCGGTGGAGTTGAGGAAAAACGGTTGGATCCCTGGGGCCGTCCCTACCTTTATTTTTTCCGAGTTCCGGCCTCGGCTTTGGGCGCCAACGAGGGGCTCAGGTCTCTGTCACCAATCATTCAAAACCTTCCTTTTCCAGAAGGCCTGCCTTTTAAATCAACCCAGGTCCACTTGACGGGAAGTTTTTGGGTGGAAAGAAGCGGCATTTACCGATATCGCCTGGAAGGAAAAGGAAAAGTCAAAGCCTTGGGAGAATGTCCGTGGGTTTCCGGCGCGCCCTTGTTTTTAGCCAGGGGTTTCCATCCCTTGGATTTCATCCTCCAATCCCAGGGGGGGCTGGATCAACTTGAAATAGGAGAGTCCTTTACGAGAGGAGCCTACCGCCATCTGGCTACGGACCGTTTTATTCCCCATGTATTTCCCCGCGGCTGGTTGGGAACCTACCGGATCCATCCCGGCGGGGAGCCGGTCCTGATTCAAGATGACCCTGTTTTGAATTTTTCCTACCGGGATGATTTTCCCCTCAAAAATATTCCGGCGTTCCAGGTGGAATGGCGGGGAACCCTTCATCCGTCCCAAACGGGACTTTATCATTTCCTGATGCTGGCGACCGACCATATGGACGCGGATCTGGTGGTGGACGGGAAAAAGGCGGCGGATATCAACCGGGAGGCGGAAATTTTCCTGTCCGGAAAGGACCATCCGGCGGTCATCCGGCTCAACAAGGAAGGCGGATTCGCGGCGGCTTTTCACTTGCTCTGGAAAAGGCCGGGCCAGGAAGCCTATGAGGTCATTCCCCCGGAAGCTTTACGGTAATTTCGGGAATAAAATCCTAAAATGTGCCCCTCATCATTGGAAGAATCCATGATTAAACCTAAATTGCTGGCATTATGAGGAATATTTCCGGCAAGGGACGATTCGATCAGGCTCTCTCCATTCCTTACCTGGCCTGCCAAAACGCGCCCTACCGAAAGTCGGCAGGTCCCTGAGTAACCCGGGGGATTTAACTGTTTTTTTTTAATTAGTCCCTTTGACCCGTTAAAAGGTGTTGTTTTTCAGGCTGGCAGTATGGAAATAGTGGAAAAAGATGGAATAAAACAGGGACCTGGAACTCTATATAGGTAGAGCGTTAGTATTATTGGTCATCGACCTGAATCAAACGTCTGTAACGGAAAACTCATGGGAATCAAAACCAAAAATTTAAAATTAGCCGCCGCGATTGCCGTCCTTTTGGGTTTAGGATCGGGTTGTGTCAAACCCTTCGGGCCCTTGGGCCCGCCGCCGCCTCCTACGCCGACCGCGACTCCGACCGCCACCATTACCCCCGGCTGCCAGACCTCCGGTTTTAACACTTTGTCCGGGAGTGGAACCTTGGCTACGGGGTCAATTCTTCTTGTTATTACCCCCACGCTGACACCAACACCCAGTTGGACTTGGACCGGAGCTGTTCCGCCTCATCCTGGTGGATATACCGTGATTCAAACCGCCGCCGATTGGAGTGCTTTCGTAGCGTCTTCCTATCTCCCCGCCGCGACCTTTCCTATTCCTTTTAACCCAGCCACTCAAGCCATGATCGTCATAGATACGGAAGGCTTTTGCCCTAATCTTTTTTCAGTGAGCTCTATTTGTAATAATGGCAACCAGATTACGGTTCAATTGGACGAGTATCAAAGCTGTTGTCCAACCGTGTTTATTTTAAGCGGTGTCCTCAATACAACCGCATTTAAAGCCGTCATTGTGGATAATTTCGGCTTACCGGTCGTGGTTAACCACACCTATTTTCCTTGGGTTGGCCCTCTCTGCGTTTAGCTATTCAAATTTATTGAAATCAAACTCATAAATTCTCCAAGTTCCGCCATTTTTCCCATTTCCAATGCCAAAGTTATGACCCAAGTCATTGAAAGAAACCATATTCCGTCTTACTTTGTGGTTGAAATAACCGCCGTTTTCCGACTTGCTGGGAGCGGAGGACAAACGCCTTGATCATCCTTTGTATCCTTGGGCAAAGCCCAAGTAAAAGAGATCAAAACAGTCCGGTTTTCCATGTCCAGGCGAAGCCTGGTTGAAAAAGGTTAAACTGGACAACGAAGGACGGAGATAAATGGATATCAATAAATTCACCCTGAACGCCCAGAACGCCCTGCAGGGCGCGCAGACGCTCGCTTCCGAATATGGCCACAGTCAAGTGGACAACGAACACTTGTTGCTCTCCCTTTTGCGCCAGGAAGAAAGCGTGGTTCCGCCGCTCCTTAAAAAAATAGGGGTGGATCCGCTTGCCTTGGAAAAGAGCCTGGAAAAGGATGTTGCCGGCCTTCCCAAAGTGGAGGGCGGGGGACAGCCCTACGTTACTCCCCGCCTGGCCAAGGTCCTGGACGCGGCCCACAAAGAGGCGGATAAAATGAAGGACGAGTATGTCTCGACCGAGCATTTATTTTTAGCCCTGCTTGAGGCTCCCCACGCCCCCGGCTACGGCGATGATTGGGGCGTCAAGAAACTGGTGAAGCAATTCGGCCTCAGCCGGGATAAGGTTTTAAAAGCCCTGTCGGAAGTGCGGGGTTCGTCGCGGGTGACCGACCAAAATCCCGAGGCCAAGTACCAGGCACTGGAAAAATACGGCAAGGACCTGACAGACCTGGCCCGGCGGGGAAAACTGGACCCGGTGATCGGGCGGGACGAGGAAATCCGCAGGGTCATCCAGGTCTTGTCCCGTCGAACAAAAAATAATCCGGTCCTCATCGGGGAGCCGGGCGTGGGCAAGACCGCCATCGCCGAAGGTTTGGCGGGGCGCATTGTGTCAGGGGACGTGCCGGAAGGCTTGAAGGGTAAAAAAGTTATTTCGTTGGATCTGGGCGCCATGATCGCCGGAGCGAAGTTCCGCGGTGAGTTTGAGGACCGGCTGAAGGCTTTCTTAAAGGAAGTCACTGAAAGCGACGGCCAGATCATCCTCTTCATTGATGAACTGCATAACCTGGTCGGGGCCGGGAAGGCCGAAGGCTCCATGGACGCGGGCAATATGTTGAAGCCTGCCCTGGCCCGGGGAGAACTGCGGGCCGTGGGCGCCACCACGCTGGATGAATACCGGAAGTATATTGAGAAGGACCCGGCGCTCGAGCGCCGGTTCCAGCAGGTGCTGGTGGGCGAGCCGTCGGTGCCGGACACTATTTCAATCCTCAGGGGTTTGAAGGAACGCTACGAGCTCCATCACGGCGTGCGCATCCAGGATTCGGCGTTGGTCGCCGCGGCCGTTTTGTCCAACCGCTACATCACCAACCGCTTCCTGCCCGACAAGGCCATCGACCTGATGGATGAGGCCGCTTCCAAACTTCGCATCGAAATCGACTCCATGCCGGTGGAACTGGACGAGGCGGAGCGAAAGATCCGCCAGTTGGAAATTGAGAAGCAGGCTCTGCAAAAAGAAAAAGACGAGGCCTCGAAAGACCGCCTGGCCAAGTTGGAAAAAGAAATGGCGAACTTGAAGGAAGGCTCGTCCCAAATGAAGGCCCGGTGGCAGACGGAAAAGAAAGCCATTCAGGACCTGCGCAAACTCAAGGAAGAAGTGGACGCTAAAAAAATCGAGGAAACCAAATTCGAGCGCGAAGGCAAACTCGACAAGGTGGCCGAGCTCCGCTATGACACCTTGCCGAAAATGCAGAAACAATTAAAGGAATTGGAATTGAAGTTGGCGGATACCCAGAAAAAGGGCGCCATGTTGAAAGAGGAAGTCACCGACCAGGAAATCGCCGAAGTTGTTGCCAAGTGGACGGGCATTCCCATTTCCAAAATGATGGAAGGCGAGACGCAAAAACTCATCCACCTGGAGGATGCCCTGAGAAAAAGAGTGGTGGGGCAGGACGAGGCGGTCTTGGCCGTGGCCAACGCCATCCGACGGTCCCGTTCGGGGCTTTCGGACCCGAACAAACCTTTAGGCAGTTTTCTCTTCGTGGGGCCGACGGGCGTGGGCAAAACCGAATTGGCCAAGGCTTTGGCTTCTTACCTCTTTGACGACGAGAAGATGATGATCCGCATTGACATGAGCGAATATATGGAAAAACATTCCGTGTCCCGGCTCCTGGGGGCTCCTCCCGGCTACGTGGGTTACGACGAAGGCGGGCAATTGACTGAGGCCGTGCGCCGCAGACCCTACTCGGTCGTGTTGTTTGACGAGGTGGAAAAGGCCCACGCCGACGTGTTCAATGTTTTGCTCCAAGTTTTAGACGACGGCCGCCTGACCGACAGCCAGGGCCGGGTGGTGGATTTCAAGAACACGGTCCTCATCATGACCAGCAATATCGCCTCCCAAAAAATCATGGAAGGAAACAAGGACGAGGACTTAAAGGACGCGCTCCAGAAAGAACTGCGCCAATTCTTCCGCCCTGAATTTCTTAACCGCATCGATGACATTGTGGTTTTCCACCGTTTGGGCGAGGACCAGCTGGAATCCATCGTGAACATCCAATTGGACGGACTCCGCGCCAGGCTTTTAGATAAAAAGATTACCTTGGAAATGTCCAAGGGCGCCTTGGCCTTCCTGGCCGAGCGCGGCTATGATCCTGTCTATGGCGCCAGGCCGCTCAAAAGATTAATCCAGCACGAGCTGGTGGACAAGATGGCCCTTATGCTCTTGGACGGCGAAATCAAAGATGGCCAGACGATTAAAGTTGAGACTTCCAAGAGCGGAGAAATTGTCATTAAGTAAATTCTGTGCTGATGTAGGGGGCGGGTTCCAGACCCGCCCGGGTTTTATTTTATTTTTTATCGGTGGGGTTTTAGCCCCGCCTCGAACGCTCGAAGGGATACCTATGGCGCTGACTCCCTTCACCCCCCTCGCCCTCAAACCCAGCTACCATGTTTTTTTTATCGCCGTCTGTTGTGCCATCTTCGCCCTGTTGTTTTATTTCAACTATCAAATCGCCTGGATCTTCTGGATGGGCGGATTTTTTTTAGGGGTCGTGGGGGGATTTCTTCAGATTTGGAGCGTGGAAGAGGTCATTCATTCCCGGCGGGGTGAGCCTTCCTGGAAGGAATTTCTGCACCTTTTGGAACACACCCGCTGGGGCAAGGGCTACATTTTTTATTTTTTAACTTACATCGGAATTCTTTTTTACCTGGGCCACAACACCCGGCACATTACTTTGGAAGACGCGATCGTGGATTTTCTTTCCTTCGTCATGGCCAAGGAAATCGTGACCTTGCCGGAGAGGTTCAAGCTCCAGAAGGCCTTCAGCTTCAAAGAGCGGCGGTTTGAGTGGGCCAGGCTTCCCCGCTACCGGGAGACGCCTTTTCGACGGTTCGTGAGGCGCTGGTTCCACTTTTTTTAGTTTTTGAAATTTGAAGATGTAGGGGCGTGATTCATCGCGCCCCTGTTTTGTTGATCTGTCATTGCGAGGGGTGGCCACCGAATAGGTGGACGTTTACGACGTGGCAACCTCAGTTTAGAAATATGTTTCCGGGCGGTTTTCGAAAAACTCCCCAACTATCTTCGTACTAGCAGTTTCATGATCTTCCGTGTTTCCTGGCCCCCGGTCTTCACCCGCAAGACCACATAATAAAGTCCATTGGCAATATTCAAATCCACCTGTCCGAAATCCAATTGAACAAGATGCTGTCCCGCGGAAGGGGGTAAAGTGTCGTCCTCGTAAATCTTCCGCCAAGCCGTGGTGAAAAGGCTCACCCTTACCTGGTCGGCGGTGGCCTCCAACTGATAAACAAAAGACAGGGGCGCGGCGTCCTTCAAAGGATTGGGGTAAAGCACGTTGGGATTGGACGGTGTGGCGGTAATCGTGGGAGTGGAGGTGATGGTCGGCGTTAAGGTGAGGGTGGGGGTTAAGGTAATGGTTGGCGTGGCCGTTACGGTGGGGCTGGCGGTGGGAGTGTCGGTGGCGATAGAAGCGTCGGTCAATTGAAAGACGGTGATGGAGTAAGGAAGAAAGGTTCGCGCGAAGCTGGTAGAGATTCCCGCTTGCGTCCCGCTGGTGGGCGCGTTGTCCGGCGAGGCGTGGTAAGGGGAGGTGGTGGTCTCCCAGGCGTAATTGGAGGAATCAAAAGTCCAACAGCCGGCCGAGGCGTTGGGGACGAAGCCAGAAAGATTTATCGCCGCGTTATAGCTGTTTACTTTATCTTTATTCACCACGATCAGTCCCAACAAATGGTCCGGCCGCTTGACCGCGTAGGCGGCGAGCAAAGGTTGGTCGCTCGAGGCCGAAAGCAGGCCGTGGGGCAGGGCGCTTCCGGCCATGGCCCAGCGGGAAGTCATCAATTGCATGGCCCAATAGTCGGCCCTCTCCTGGTACTGGTAGGCGCCTGGTTCCACCTGCAGGTAGGCGTGATCGCTTCCCGCGGGGGAAGTGGTATCGTCCCCGCCGTTTAGCGAGTCCCAATAATTGCTGTAGCCCCGGTTTCCGAAATAGCGAATGAATTCCCCCAGCCAATTGGCTAAGAACAAACCGTTTCCAATCCGTACGGTAAAATTATTTGGGCCGCCGGAATTAAATTCAGTCAAGAGGACCGGCACGGTCGAGGGATTCGGATGATTGACCAGCATGGCGGGAAGGTCCGTGTTGGCCAGGGTGGCCCATTGGGAGGGTGTCGCTAAGCTTGTGGTTTCGTCGTTGTTAGCCCAAAAGGGATACCAGTGGAAGTCGATGCCCTCGGCGTAGGCGGCCTTACCCACGGAGGCCAGGCGGTCCACGAAACCCTGGATATAGGTTTTGTTGTCGTAATTGTTGGAGGAAGCGTAGGGGCTTCCGGCGACCGGGCCGGCGATCATAATAGAAGAATCTTCTGCCTTCATGGCCTCGTAAAATTCGATGTAACGCCTGCCGTAATCCATCCCGTTCACGACTCCGCCTGTTTCCCAATCGCCATGGGTCTCGTTTCCGATTTCCCAATATTTAATTCCATAACCCTTCACTACATTGGCGTAATGCACCCAGGCCGCGGCTTCTTGCGGGGTTCCCGTTCCAAAGTTAATCGTGATCAAGGGGATCGCGTTGGGCGTGAAGGAGTGAACGTAAGTCATGTAGCTTTCAAAATCAAAACTGGGGTTGTAGGCGAAAGTAGAAGAAGGATCGGTGCTGGAAGCATAGGCCCAGGTTTGGAGAGGTTGGTTATTGGTTCCCAGCGCGGCGGTATTGGTCGTCAGCTGGGCCGCGCCGTTGTAGGCTTTGATTTCAGCGATCGAATAGGCGCCGCCCGGCCCCGCGCTGCTGGCGGTCATCAAGATTCGGAGGTAGCGGCTGGTGACGGAAGTAAAGGCGACGGCCTGGGTTCCACCGATTCCTGTCACGTTCACAGCGGTTGTATTGAGCCAATGGCTGGCGGTGTCCTGGTAGGGAGAAAATTGGTTGTAGGCGGTCGTGTCCCAATATTGAAGGGTGAATTGGGAAGCGTAAGACGTTCCCCAGGTGATGGTGACGGCGTTTACCGATTGGTTTGTTCCAAGATCCACGTAAACCCATTGGGCGTTGGGGAAGTCCGTGTCGGGATGGGATTTCCAGAAAGTGGAGGTATTCCCATCGGTGAGGTTCGAAGGTGTGCCGTAACTGGAGGTGGTGCCGCGGAAGGGTTCGTTTCCAGAAAAACTGGGAGTGTAAGTGCTATTGCTGGGTGTCCACCAGCCGTTGCCATCGA
>CAZHFP010000046.1:0-18026 GCA_964531065.1 uncultured bacterium | reverse complement strand
GGTGGCCCTGTCCCATCCCACCTGCCGCCAGCAGACCAAGGACCGCATGGTGGACTTGGCGCTTTCCCTCAACGTCTCCTTTTCCGAAGCCGAAGCCAAACAGGGTTTCGCCTGGGCTAAAACCTTGAGCCTGGAGGATATGGCATCGGGCTGGGCAGGAAATTCCCGCTGGTAGAAAAATCATTTCCCCAAAAATATTTTCGCGCCTGTTTTTTACCGGACTGGCGACGCCAGCACATAAGACAACTCCGCCATCTTGCGGATAAGGCTTTCGGGAAGAGAACCATCCAGGGCGACCGTGTTCCAATGTTTCTTGTTCATGTGATAGCCCGGCTGGACAGATGGATATTGTTTGCGCAAAGCCTGCGCCCAAAGGGGGTCGCACTTCAAGCTGCTATACCAAACCCCTTCCTCCACCGCTAAAGTCGCGAACATCTTTCCGTTCACCTTATACACCGCGACTTCGGGGCCGAAGGGAAAGGTTTCCACCGTTCCTTTTTTCGCCAGGAACAGCTTCTTATATTTTTGGTAAGACCTTCCGGTGAACCCTGTTGTTTTTTTCATCTTGGGCGCGTCCTTCGGGGATTGGCTATTTTATTTTTCGAAGGGTGAGGTTGATCTTCGAGGCAATCTCATTGCCCTCCCGGTCCAGCTGTTTCACCTTGGTTTCGCCCTGCTTCAGGAAATACAAAATGGGTTTGGAATGATTGGGCCTAAGCTCATAGACCACGGCGTTCTCATCCTGGGCCGTCCCCTTGATCACCGTCCACTCTCCCTGAGTGACCCGGGGTTTGACACTCCGTTCTAGGTAAGTTTCTGCCAGGGTGAAATAGCCGATGTCGATGAACTTTCCTTCCTGGGTCAAGGTCAAGCGCGTCTCGATGCCTGGGCAGTCAGCGCAGGGAAGAACGCCTTGGAAGATGCCGAGCAGGATTTCGGGTTGTCCTTTTTCCAGGCCGCTTCCGGAGGGGGTGGCGCGGCAGCCGGAGAGGACGGACCCCAGGATCAGCAAGAGAGTTGAAATTTTTTTACACATGGGCGCTTCCTCCTTTGAAAATGGAGCCGCTTGGACATTTTCGTGGAATTTCCCTTGTATAAAAAGCGATAATTTGGATTAATGCTTCCAGGTGAGTCTTTATTTTAAGGAGGTGGGTTCGTGACTAAAAGTGAAATTATGACGGCTCTGGCGACGGACACTGGCTTCAAGAAGAAGGATGTGGAAAACATGATGCTGGCCCTTCAAAACCTGATCCTGAAAACCTTGAAAAAGGAAAACAAGATCAAGCTCGACGGCCTGGGCGTGTTCCAGCTGAAGGACCGCAAGGCCCGCCTGGCCCGCAATCCCCGCACCGGCGAAATGGTGAAGGTTGCCGCCAAGCGCGTGGTGAAGTTCCGCGTGGTGAAAAGCCTGAAGGAAGCTGTTTTAAAAAAATAACGGAATTTATTTTTAAAAGATTTTTGAGATTTTCCCTGAAGTGAATTCAAATGCCGGACGCCTTCTTTTTTGTTCAAGGCGCCCGGCATTTTTTTTGCCGTCCCCTTCGCGTAACCATTTTTTCCCGCCCCCCTTTGAAATGAGGGGACCCGTTCCCCGGTTCTTTGCGCGCCCCTGGGAAAGTCCGCGGCGGAAATTCCCGGTTTTTTCTAGGCCGGTAGGGGTTTTTCGAGGGACTAATCCTTTCTTCCTTTCCGCGGAAGCTCTACAATAGGCTTTTTTACGGGTGACCCGTCACCCTCTAATCCAGGAGCCGTCCCTATGTTCGCCTTTTTCCCAGGCGCCAGCTTTAAGATCGCCCGGAACCTGATCAAGGTCACCGGATTGAAGGAAAGCCTGGCGGTTTTCCAAAAAAATAATTTTTCCAATATCGGCGACGCGGAAGTCCTGAAGATCCTGATCGCGGTGGACGCCTGCAACCTTCTGCAGACCATGAAGGAAGAATTCATCTCCCATGAAATCAGCGAGGATGACCTGCAGGACACCGTGGAAGATTACGTGGTGGAAAACCTTAAAGACCAGACGGTGATCGCCTGCCGGGATGGAGCGGACCGCATGGACCAATGCCAGGAAATTCTGGGCATCGCCGCCAAGTTCCAGGACTATTGGCACCGCGAGGACACCAAGGATCCCGGACCGCGCTTTTACTGCGTCAAGGAACTGCTCCGGCGCTTGAACTGCCAGGCCAACACGCCCATCCACGACGCTTTTTTCGAGTTTGTTTATGAACAGCACAACCGTTTCAACCGTTATTTCCGGATTCTTCTGGAACCCTTCCGGGAGGAGGCGGCTCCTGAAGCGTTCCTCCCCGAGCCGCCTCCCTTGTCCGTGGCCATCTCAAGCCCCGTTCTTGAACCGCTGGTTTCTTTGCTCCCCGCTGCCGCGGAGTTGAATTTAAAAAAAGAAATTCCAGTCATGGAAAATTTGTTACTTGCCTCCGGTCTTTCGCCCCTTTCCGAGGCGGTTTCCGCGCCCGCCCCCGAGCCGGAGGCCCCTCCGGAAGATCGCAAGGCCACTCCGCCGTCCAAGGCCTTCCGGGCATTGGATCTGCAAGATCCGCTTTCTGGTTTTCCCATTGAAAAGCCTTGGCCGGGAAAAATAAAATCTCCGGAAGCTCCCGTGCTGGCGTCGGATCACCCTCCAGAGCCATCCGCCCAAGGAAAGCCCTTGGAGCCGGCTACGCCTCCCGGCCCGGAAACCCCTTCCCATCCGCTTCCGCCGCCGGTGGAAGCGCAGAAAAAAAACAGCGGGGAAGAGAAGACTGCCTCCAAGGCCTACCGGCAGTTGGATCTTCAGGATACCCTATCCGGTTTTCCTATTGAACGGCCTTGGCCGGGAAAAATAAAAACCGCTGAAGTCCCAGCGCCGCCGGCGGAAATAAAACTGGATCCATCGGTTCAAGAAAAGCCGCCGGAATCGGCCGCGTTCTCCGGCCCGGATGCGTCTGCCACTCCGCTTCAACCGCCGGTGGAAGGAGGGGAAGATAACGCGGAAGAAAAAGCCGCTCCTCTCGCCGGGAAAGACGCGGCTCCGAAGACTTTCAAGGCCCAGGCTTATCGGGAACTAGACCTTCAAGATACCCTTTCCGGTTTTCCCATCGAAAGGCCATGGCCGGGAAAAAGTAAAGCCTCGGAAGTCCCGGAGAAATTATCTCCGGCGGATAAAAACCTCATGCCGCTTCACGAAGAGATTTCCCCGAAACCGCCGGATGCCGGTCCTTCCCTGGCGGATTTGGACAAAAAGGAAATCCCGGCGGGGGAGGACCCGTCCGGGCCTGATCCCTTGGCCCGTTTCTCCGGTCTGGAGCCCCTGCCTGACGAAGGAGCGGTTTTGGAGAAGCCAATGGAGGCACTCTTGAATCCGACGGCCCCGCTGGAGATGGAAGGGGATGGGGAAGAGGATGTGGAAAAATCCACGGCCGCCGAAATCCAAACGCCGGAGGATGAATTAGAAACCAAGGCCGATCCCTTGTGGGAGGAGGCAAAGGGAAAAGATTCCCTTTTTCCGTCCGAGGACGGGGCTGAAAAATCCGCCTTGGATTTGAGTGAAAACCCGGCTGGCGGGACTGCCGCGCCGGCGCCAAAAAGTTCTTTGCCGGCAGCCGGGAATTTGTACCCCGAAAATCTTCTGCCCGCGCCGCCGAAGATTTTTTCGGAAGAAAACCTACCCAAGAGCCTCCGGCCCACACCCCAAATGCTGGAAGATCTTTTTAATCAGGTGAACCCGATCGACCCGGGAGAATCAAAAAGTAATTAGGAGTTAGGAATTCGTAGCGGATTCGACTCTTTTCATTCGCTCACCGCGGGTTAGTCATTTGAAAGAAAAAGGACGACGAAAAATGAAAGTGATTCTGTTCGGCGCAAGCGGGATGGTGGGGCAAGGCGTGCTTCTCGAATGCCTGAAGGATTCGGGCGTCACTCAAGTGCTGGTCATTGGGCGGAGTTCCATCGGCAAGAGCCATGAAAAGATAAAAGAAGCCCTTCATAAAGATTTTTCCGATTTCACCTCTTTGAAGGAAACCATGACTGGTTTCGACGCTTGTTTTTTCTGTCTGGGGGTCTCGTCGGTGGGGATGAGCGAGCAAGATTACACCCATATTACTTACGGCTTTACCCTGGCCGCGGCGAAAATCCTGGCCCAAGTAAATCCCGGCTCGGTTTTTATTTATGTTTCGGGCGAGGGGACGGATTCAACGGAACAGGGAAATTCCATGTGGGCTAGGGTGAAGGGGAAGACGGAAAATGACGTCGCGAAACTTTTTCCCGGCAAGGCCTGCGCTTTCCGCCCCGGGGCGATCCTGCCCTACGACGGAATCCTTCCCAAAAACCGCTCGTTGAAAATACTTTTGAGGGTGTTGTGGCCCCTCTTGGCGATTCTACGTTGGTTTCCTTCCGTAGCCACCGACACGAGAACCCTAGGCCGGGCCATGATCCGCGTCGTTCGCGACGGGGCCCCGCCGATCGCGAATACCTCCGCCATTAATCGTCTGGGCGGGGATTTAAAATAAACCGGAACCTATAACTTCTCTTGAATGATTCTTTTCACACTATAAAGTAAGTGCCATGAACGGCCTGCTCATCCTCAACAAACCGACCGGTTGGACTTCCCACGACGTGGTGGCGAAGACCCGGGGCCTGTTGAAGGAAAGGCAAATCGGCCACTTGGGAACGCTGGATCCTTTAGCCACCGGGGTTTTGCCCTTGGCCGTGGGAGCCGCCACCCGGTTGATCGAGTTTTCATCCTTCTCCAAGGAATATGTCGCTGTTTGCTTGCTGGGAAAAACCACCGATAGCTGCGACGGTTCGGGTAAAATTTTAAGCGAGTCGGACATTTCGGGCTTAAGTGAAGAAAAAATTCGTGAAGAACTGCTCAAACTGAAAAACCTGACCGAGCAAATTCCGCCCATGGTGTCCGCGGTAAAATCGGGCGGGAAGAGGCTTTATGAATTGGCCCGGCAGGGCCTGGTGGTGGAGCGCAAGCCCCGGCCCATTCAAATTGAGGAGATCGAGCTGTTCCGGATGGAGATTCCCCGGGTGGCTTTCCGTGTCGTTTGCTCGGCCGGCACCTATGTGCGGGTCTTGTGCCAATCCTTGGGAGAAAATTTGAACGTAGGCGGTTGTATGGAAAGCCTGGAGCGCACCCGGGTGGGGCCCTTTTTATTGTCGGAAAGCCAAACGCTGGAACAAGTTAAACTCAAGACGGAAGCGGGAGACTTTGGATTTTTACTTCCGCCCAGCTTGTTGGTGGAGCATTTGCCGAAAATCTCTTTGGATGAAAAAAATATCTTTGATCTATGCCAGGGCAAGAAAATGAAGATATCCATTCCTGCGGCGGGATATTATCGGGTGTTGAATCAGGCGGGCCGGTTGTGCGTCATTGGGGAAGCTTTTGAGTTGACGGAGTTGAGGCCCAAAAAAGTGTTCGGCACGGAAGGACTTTCTTGAAATCCAAAACCCCTCTCGTCATCACCATCGGAGTTTTTGACGGCGTCCATCAGGGACATCAGGCGCTGATCCAACGAACCGTTCAATTGGCCCGGCGTTTGAAAGCCGTGCCGGCGGCGGTAACTTTCCAGGACCATCCGATGCATGTGTTAAAAGGCGGGCCGCGGGTGCCCTTTCTTTTGCCCCGGGAAGAAACGTTTGGGATTTTAAAAAAACAAGGCTTGAAGCGCGTCATCGCCCTTCAATTCACCAAGGCCTTTTCGAAAAAAAGTCCCGGGCAATTCGTCCATTGGCTTCAAGCCCAGGGCAGGGTCAAGGGGATTGTGGTAGGCGAGAACTTCAGGTTTGGCCAAGGCGCGAAAGGCGACGTGCGGCTGCTTAAAACCCTTGGAGAAAAATCCGGCTTTCAAGTCATCGCATTAAAGCCGGTCCGCTGGGGCGGCGGTGTGGTGTCCTCCAGCCGGATCCGCGATTTGCTCATGGCGGGAAAATTGGAGGCGGCTCAAAGTCTTTTAGGGCGTGCTTACGCCATTGAGGGCGATGTGATCCATGGCAAGCATGTGGGACATAAAATTGGGTTTCCCACCGCGAACCTGACCCATATCGGCCAATTTTTGCCCAAGGACGGCGTTTACGCCTGCGCGGTTAAATTAGGAAAAAAATATTACAAAGCCGGAATGAATTTAGGGAAGCGGCCGACGTTCAAAGAGGACGATCATCACCGGGCTGCGGAAGTCCATATCCTTCATTATTTCGGCAGGCTTTACGGTAAGCGCATGAAGGTTTTTCTGCTCCGATACCTGCGGCCGGAGAAAAAATTCCCCTCTTCCACCGCCTTGGTTAGGCAGATTCGAAAAGACTTGCAGGCTGTCCGAAAAACACCCTTGAAGCATTTAAACCCCGCTTAAAACCCTTCGTTTCCCGGCCTTTTAGCAGGGTTATAGCCTTTACACCCCCAGCCGAAGCCCCTAAAATACCCATCCCCTGAAGCTTGTCTTCGGGGGGCAAGGCTTTGATCCTTTAACTCGGCTCTCGTTCACTCTAACGACCGCTTGGTTTTGGGGGAGTCCGGCACCAAAATTTTATTTGAGGAGATTCAAGATGATCACGAAGGATAAGAAGACCCAGCTGATTCAGGACTTTAAGCAGAAAGAGGGAGACACAGGGTCTCCTGAAGTCCAAATTGCCATCGTTACCGAGCGCATTAAATACCTCACGGACCATTTCAAGTCGCATCCCAAGGACCACGCGTCCCGCCGCGGTCTTTTGAAATTGGTCGGACAAAGGCGCCGGCTTCTCGATTATTTGAAGAAAAACGATGTGAAGCGTTATGCAGCGCTCCTTGATCGTTTGGGCCTTCGCAAATAACTTCGCTTTCATTCTAGCCAAACATTTCAAGGAGGATTTTAATGGAACGTGTCAGCAGCTCATTCGCGCATTCGACTTTTTCAATTGAGACGGGCCGCATGGCCAAGCAGGCCGATGGAGCGGTGTTGGTGCAGTTCGGTGAGACGGTGGTTTTAGCCGCGGTGGTGGGGGCGAAAGAACCCATGCCGGGCAAAGATTTTTTCCCCCTGACGATTGAGTACCGCGAGAGGTCCTCTTCCGCGGGCAGGATCCCAGGCGGCTGGTTCAAGCGCGAGGGAAAGCCCCGCACCAAGGAAACCTTGACCTCCCGTTTGATTGACCGCCCCATCCGTCCCCTGTTTCCCGACGGCTTTTTTAATGAAGTCCAGCTTCACGCCACGGTTATTTCCTCCGACCAAGAGAATGATTCGGATGTCTTGGCGGTCTGCGCGGCCTCGGCGGCTTTGGCTGTTTCCGATATCCCGGTGGCTGATTTGTTCGGCTGTGTCCGCGTGGGCCGGATCAACGGCGACCTGGTGGTCAATCCCACTTTCAAGCAGATGGAAAAAAGTACCTTGGACCTGGTCGTCGCGGCCAGCCGCAAAGCGGTCGTGATGGTGGAAGGCGGAGCGGAAGAAGAATCCGAATCCGTTATTTTTGAAGCCATCAAGCTTGCCCATAAAGAGTGTCAGAAGATTATCGATCTGCAAGAGCAGTTGGCCAAGAAGGTCGGCAAACCCAAACGCGCCTTGACCCTGGTCAAGCCCGACGAGGCTCTGGTGAAGGCTGTGAAGGACTTCGCCCTTTCTAAAATGAAAGAAGCCATGGCGGAGAAGGACAAGCTTAAGCGCCAGGATAAAATTAGCGCCGTCGGCAAGGCCGCTGAGGAGGCCCTCAAGGAAAAATTTCCGGCGAAAGAAAAGGACATCCACGGCATCATGCATTCCATCGAGTCCGACTTGGTCCGGGAAGCTATTTTGGACCGCCACGAGCGCCAGGATGGACGCAAGCTGGATGAGTTCCGCCCCATCACCTGCGAAGCGGGTGTTTTGCCCCGCACCCATGGTTCGGCCCTCTTCACCCGCGGCCAGACCCAGGCCCTGGTCGTGACGACCTTAGGCACCAAGGATGACCAGCAGATTTTGGAAGAGCTGGAAGGGGAGCAGAAGAAAACGTTTATGCTTCACTATAACTTTCCCCCCTACTCGGTGGGCGAGATCAAGCGCTTGTCCGGTCCGGGACGCCGGGAAATAGGACATGGGGCTTTGGCGGAGAAGGCCATCCAACCCTTGATTCCGAACCATGATGACTTTCCCTACACCATTCAAGTGACCTCGGACATTTTGGAATCGAACGGTTCCTCGTCCATGGCTTCGGTTTGCGGAGGGTCCCTGTCCTTGATGGACGCAGGCGTTCCCCTGAAGAGCCCCTGCGCGGGAGTGGCTTTGGGATTGGTTTCCAACCACGATGTTTCCAAGTACGCCATTTTGACCGACATCCAAGGGCTGGAAGATCATTTCGGCGATATGGACTTTAAGGTGGCGGGAACCCGTAAGGGAATCACGGCCATCCAGATGGATATTAAAATCGTTGGGCTTCCTTTCGAGGTTGTGGAAAAGGGACTGGCACAGGCTAAACAGGGTCGCTTGTTCATTTTGGATATCATGGACAAAACCCTGTCCGGCACCCGCGACAAGATGTCGCCTTACGCCCCCCGTATTATCACCATTAAGGTTCCGGTGGATAAGATCCGGGATATCATTGGTAAGGGCGGAGCGACGATCAAGAAAATCCAGGAAGAATACAATGTTGATGTGAACGTGGAAGACGACGGATCGGTGCATATCGCCTCCGCCAACGGCCAGGACATTGAGAACGCCAAAAAATTCATTGATGGTTTGATGGCGGAAGCCGAAGAAGGAAAAATTTATTTTGGCACCGTGAAAAAAATCATGGATTTCGGCGCTTTCGTGGAAATCCTGCCCGGAACGGACGGATTGGTGCATATTTCCCAGCTCGATAAGGGCCGCGTGGAGCGGGTCGAGGATGTCCTCAAGGAAGGCGACGAGCTCTTGGTCAAGTGCATCGGGGTAGACCCGAAGACTAAGAAAATCAAGCTTTCCCGCAAAGATGCCATGGGCTTGAATATCGCGGATTATCAGAAGCTGTAAAAAAAGAAGTTTAGCAGGATGATGAAAAAGTCCTAGAAACGGACTTTTTCCTATTCCTGTCGCTAATCACCCCCTTAAAAAACCAGGGGGCTAATTCGATTCGCTCCTGACCCATGGCTGTAGACAGGGTGTAAAAACATTTTTTTAACACCCTGTTAGGCACTTTAAAAAGCTCTGGTTTGAAAAAACCAGAGCTTTTTTTTCGTCCTGAGGTGTAAAATTTCTTTACGCCATTCCCGACGCCCGTAACCCTCATTAGGAATCCATGGAGAACCGCCGCCCGATGAAAGAACCGCTTGAGCCGAAAACCATGTTGAAAAAGGAGAATTGGGGCGGCCTGACCATTGTGGCCCTTCTGGCGGCTTATGTTTTCCCCCCCTACTTCGTCTACTTGATGACCATGGCGGCGCTGACCGAGTTCGCCCATCTTTGGACGACCCATTTGTCCGAAGTGGATCAGCGGCGCTTCATCGATTTTGAGAAGGAATTCCGGGAAGGCTATAAGTTGGAAAAATCCGGATCCATCCGGGAAGCCCTGCGCTGTTATAAAAAGCTGGAAAAGAGCTACGCCGATCTACCCCAGGCCAGTAAATTAGCCACCCTTCAAATCCGCAAATTGAGCAAGGCGCCGCCGGTGAAAAAAAAGACCCCCAAAGGGAGTTTGCCGCCGAAGGCAAACCCGGCTAGGGGTTAAACCATGACCTCCTTCCTTTGCCGTGAATGCGGAAAGTCGCTGGACGCGTTGTTCCGCTTCTGTCCCGTGTGCGGGGCCGCCCATGAGCCGATGGATCGGGCCACCGAGGAAGGGATGTCGGCTTTTGAGCAGGGGGAATATGCCGAGGCTCTGAAGCTTTTCAAGGCCGTCGCCAAGAAGCAGCCTTTCAGCGCTTTCGCCCACCGGGATGTGGGACACGCGGCCTTCCACCTGCAGGATTTTAATACGGCGCTGGAATATTACGAAAAGGCCCTCAAGCTTCATTCCAACCTGCTGGATGTCCATTTCAATGTCGGCCTGATCCACATGAAACGCGGGCATGTGAATGACGCCATGTTCTCGCTCATGGAAACCCTGCACTTGATCCATCCCCTGACCCCCGGCGCCTATTACTTGGGCCTTTTCCACACGGAGGAAAGCCTGGTATTCCAATGCCACTTGAATTTGGGAATGCTGTTTAAGGAGCAAGGTGAATTGGAAAAGGCTTTGGAGCAGTACCAGATGGCCGGCGGGTCTAACCCGAAAAATGTCCTGGCCCTGGGAAGCTGGGGGGACTGCCTGATGTCGCTGGAACGCTTCGGGGAGGCCGTCAAAGTTTATAAAAGGGCTCTTAAAGTTTTGCCCGAGGGCGAGGAGCGGCTGAACATTCAAAACGATCTGGGAGTTTGTTTCTTCAAACAGGGAGCGCTGGAAAAAGCTGTACTGGAGTTTAAGAGCGTCCTGAAGAAAAACCCCGACCATGTCAACGCCGTTTATAACCTGGGGCAGGTCTATTACCACGAGGGATTGACGGGAAGAATGAGGGAAGATTACGAGGAGTTCGTGAAATCCTCCAAGGACGCCGCCTCCATTCTTTTCTCCCTGTCCAAGTCCATGGTCTCGGCCGCCGCGGCGCAGAAAAACAAACCCGTAGAGGATACCAGCCTCATCGGGAACAGCCAGCCCATGCAGAGGATCAAGGACTTGATCAAGCGGGCCGCCTCCAGTGACGCCACGGTGCTGGTGCTGGGAGAAAACGGGACGGGAAAAGAATTGGCGGCCCGGGCCATCCATCAGCAGTCCGGCCGGCATGACCGCCCCTTCGTCCCCATCGCTTGCTCTGCTTTGAGCGAATCCTTGCTGGAAAGCGAGTTGTTCGGTCACGAGAAGGGTTCCTTCACGGGAGCCATTGGACAGAGGATTGGAAAATTCGAGGCCGCCCATGAAGGGACGGTGTTCCTGGACGAGATCGGCGAGATATCCTTGTCCACCCAGGTCAAGCTCCTAAGGGTTTTGCAGGAAAGGGAATTTGAACGGGTAGGCGGAAGTCAAACGGTGAAGGTGGATATCCGGGTGATCGCGGCCACCAACCGGGACTTGAAAAAGGCGATCCAAGAGGGAAAATTCCGGGAGGATTTATTCTACCGGCTGAATGTCATCTCCATTGAAATGCCCGCCTTGAGGACCCGGGAAGGGGATATGGCGGTGCTGGTCAAATATTTCCTCGACCGGATGAAGGCGAAAAAGACCACGAGGTTTGAGGGAATCAGTCCGGAAGCCCTTCAGTGGATGAAGCAATACCGCTGGCCGGGGAATGTCCGTGAACTGGAAAACGTGATTGAGCGGGTGGTGACTTTGAATGATGATGTGCTGATCAAGCCCGCCCACCTGCCGGGAGAGATGCTGGGACTCCAACCCGGAAGGGGCCCTTCCGGCGCGCCCCTCGTTTTGCCTCAGGCGGGAGTTTTAAAATCCAATGAAAAAGATTTGATCTCGCGGGTGCTGGAAGAGTCTCATTTCAACAAAAAGCAGGCCGCCACTAGGCTTGGGATCAGCCGGCCCACCCTTTATCAGAAAATACGAAAATATGGGATAGGTGTAAAATAATTTTACAATATGTCATAAGTGTAAATAAAATTAACACTTTTGATTTAAGGCAAAAGATAAAAATCACGATTTTAAAGGGTTTTTTGAGGTTTAAAATAGCCTAAAGGGTGGCATAGACATTGCTTTATATAGCTACGAAAGCAGGTTAGCGACAACTAGGTTGCTTTCAAACGAATCAAAATCTCACCTCCTGAGGCCTCGGTCTGACCCACCGGGGCTTTTTTTTTGCCCTTTTTCCCTTCAAAAGCAGCTTTTTGCCCAATTGGGTGCTTACCCCTCTTATGTTATAGTCTCCCAACGACAGGTATCAGGTTCCAGGCGCAAGGGTCTAGTCAAGCTGGAGCCTAGTCCCTTGGCCCTAGCACCTGCTTCTTGGAGGATTCCCCTGAACGCCCACTGGATCATTTTTTTCGCTACTTTCGCCATTTCCCTCGGACTGACCCCTCTTTTCCGCCAGATCGCTCTCCATTCCCATTTTATGGACACGCCCTCGGGCCAACTGAAAAAACATACGGCTCCCATTCCTTATATGGGGGGGCTGGCGATTTATTTCGCCTTCCTGATGGGCATCCTCAGCGCGCTCGTTCTGGCCCCGCCGCCGGACTTTGGGAAAATTCTGGCCCTTTTAGTGGGTGGGACCATTGTGGCGATCCTGGGGTTGGCCGACGATCTTTTTTCCCTATCGCCGGCGGTGAAGTTCTTTTTTCAAATCCTCGCCGCCGCGCTTCTGGTGGTTTTCGGAATGAAGCTGGAGTTTATGCCGAGTGAGCCTCTCTTGGGACAGCTCCTGACGATCTTTTGGGTGGTGGCGGTGACGAACGCGATCAACCTCATCGACATTATGGATGGGCTGGCGGGAGGGGTCGCCGTCATCGCCTGTCTGGGATTCGTTTTCGTTCCTTTTTTGGGCAGTCAAAGCTACGTTCCCTTAACGGCGGCGGCCTTGGGAGGAAGCGTGTTGGGATTTCTTCCCTACAATTACCAGCCGGCCCGGATCTACATGGGCGATTCGGGAGCGCTCTTTTTGGGATTCATTCTGGCGGGGATCGCTATGGGCCATGGCTACACCCAAGTCAACGTGGTGGGCCTTTGCGCGCCGCTTTTCATTCTCGGAGTTCCCCTTTACGATACGGCGCTGGTGATGGCGCTCCGGGTCCTTAAGGGCCGCTCCATGTTTCGCGGATCCAATGACCACTTGGCGCTCCGCTTAAGAGCCTTAGGGTTCACCGTCAAGCAGGCCGTTCACTCGCTTTGGGTCATTTCGTTTCTGCTGATTGTCGGAGCGGGATGGCTGGTGCGTTTGTCGGAAAAAAGGGCGTTGATATTTGTTTTGTTTTCTTTCTTGGCCGTCATGCTATTCACCATTTTTGTCTCCAGCATCCGGGTGGATGAAGGCGTCCAACGGGTCAAGGAAAGCCCCTTCAGCGTCGTTCTGGGCGGCCTGCCGAAAAATCCCGTTTCCCGGAAAAAGAAAAAGTGAAGGTTCAAACTTTAATCGCGGGCGGCGGTCTGGCCGGACTTTCTTGCGCCAGGGAATTGGCTTCCCGCGGCCGTTCCTATCTTCTGGTGGAAAAAGAGAAGGATCCGGGCGGTCTTTGCCGGACGGTTCTTCGGGACGGTTTTACCTTTGACTACACCGGCCATTTCCTCCATTTTCAAAAACCGGAGATCAAGAAGTGGGTGGAGTCTTTCATCGGCGGACAACTGAAACTGCGCCGGCGGCACGCCGCCATCTACAGCCGCGGAGTTTATACCGAATATCCCTATCAGGAGAACAACGCGGGGCTTCCTTCGAGCGTCATCCGTGAAAATGTTTTGGGCTACCTGGAGGCGGTACTCCATCGGCGGTTCACCGGTGTGGACCCTTCCACGGCCAAGAATTTCAAAACCTGGTGCCTCCAAGCCTTTGGCGGGGGCCTGTCCGAAAACTTTATGTTCCCTTACAACGAAAAATTATGGAAGCTGCCCCTTCACCAGTTGACCACCCATTGGATGGGAAGGTTCGTTCCGACTCCCCGAATTTCGGAAGTTTTGAAGGGCGCTTTTTTTAAAAGACCCTCGGCTTCGGGCTACAACGCGACCTTTCTTTATCCCGATCGGGGCGGCATATCGGTTTTGCCGAAGGCCATCGCGCAAGGACTTCCCAACCTTTGGAAGGGGGTGGGGCTCCAAGCTTTGGATGTGTCCCGGGGTAAGGCTAGGCTTTCTTCAGGACTTGAGGTGGACTACCAGTTTCTGGTCTCGAGCCTGCCGCTTCCGCGGCTCGCCACTTTAACCAAGGGCCTGCCGAAGGCGCTGGCCAAAGCGGCTCGACGGCTCAAGGCCACTTCCATTTATAATGTTAATCTCGGCATCCGAGGGCGCCAGCCTATCCCCTACAGCTGGGTTTATTTTCCTGAAAAAGAGTTCGCTTTTCACCGGGCCGGATCGGTGAGTTCCTGCGTCCCAACGGTAGCGCCCCGTGGATGCTCTTCGCTCTACGTGGAATTTTCTTACAGCGGAGCCCGGCCGGATCCTAAAATTTTAGGAAAACAGGCCCTTCGAAAATTGAAAGAATTGAAGTGGATAACCTCTGAAAAACAAGTGGTCACCCGGGTGGACTTGGATCTTCCGGGGGCCTATGTGGTTTATGATGAGGCCAGGGATGAAATCACCCAAGAGCTGCTGAATTTTTATGATAAAAAGGGAGTCCGCTCGATCGGTCGCTACGGCCGGTGGGAATATGGAAGCATGGAATCCGCCATCGCCCAGGGAATTGAGGCGGCCCAAAGCATCCATCGGGGCGCCTCCAGCGCCAACTGACCGCTTCCGGCCGGTTTTGGGATGCTATAATGACTGAGAATCGGTCCAAGTTTTAATTTGATCAAGAGGTCCTATGGCTGCCCCCTTAGAAGCGGATGCTTTAAAAAACCAACCCCTCGTCAAGGATTTGTCCTCCGCCGAGTTATCCAACGTGGCGCCGCTTTTTTTCGAGAAGGCCTACACGAAAAACTCAACCTTGTTTGTCGAGGGTATGACCGGTGAAATTCTCTATGTCATTAAAAGGGGTTCGGTTCAAATCACCAAAAAAATGGGGAACGGGCCGGAAACCGTATTGGCCACTTTGAAAGAAGGGGAGTTTTTGGGAGAGATGTCCCTGATCGACAACCGGCCCCGTACGGCCACGGCGAGGGTGGCTGAGGAATCCTCGCTCCTGGTGATGACCAAGAAGGCTTTCACGACATTGCTGGAAAAACAGCCGGAGACGGCCTTGAAAATCCTGCTGGTGTTCTTGAGAATAGCTAATGAACGTTTGCGAAAAGCCAACGAGTCGTTTAAACAGATTTAAAAGTAAAAACAAAAAATCTATTGAACCACCAAGGTCACCAAGTTCACCAAGAAAGGCATGAACAAGGTTGTTTTTACAGTAAGGCTATGAAGTTTTATGGTTTGTTGTCCTTGGTGCACTTGGTGACCTTGGTGGTAAAATCCTTGGCTTTTATTACTCTTAGCTCCCGGAAGAAACTCTCATGAAGAAATTTAAATCCTATGGTCCTGCTGCTCTAGCGGTTCTTTTATTTTTTCCGGCGGCCTGGGTCGGCGCGAAAACGAGCCTGGTAGACATATCCCTCGAGATCCGGAAGGTGGATCCCAGCGCCTATTGGCATTACGCCAACGCTCTTTACGCCCAACAGCTGGGGGAAGTGGATCGTTCGCTGGTAGAGTTTCAGCAGGCCGCCCGCTATGATCCCAAATCTTCCGCCATTCACGACCGCTTGGCTTTCCACTATTACATGCAGGGAATGGATTCCAAAAGTGTCGAGGAACTGGAAAAATCCAAAGAGATCAATCCGGATAATCTCAAAACCCGCCTCCTCTTGGCCAACCTTTTCGCGGCCCAAGGGGATTATGGAAAATCGCAGAAGGAATATCAGCAGATCCTTGTGATCAATCCCAAAAATATCGAGGCACGCTATTATCTGGCCGGTGTTTTAGCCAATCAAAACCGAACCGAGGATGCCTTGGAAAAATACCAGCAAATCCTCTTGGATAATCCGAAGGCCGCGGCGGTTTATTACAACATGGGCCTCATTTATACCCGTTCCAACCAAGTCACCAAGGCCGAGGAAACTTTTAAAAAGGCCGTCGACATCGAAATGGCAATCGACCCTTCCCAGCGTTCGGACGATGACGAAAAGACGCTGGAATCTTCCTACACCTCCTTAGGGTTGGTGTACGAGCTGGACCAGAAACCGGATGAGGCCATCGCCACCTATGAGGCGTTGGTCAAGGTTAACCCGGAAAACGACCGGGCCTTCCTGGCCTTGGGAGAGCTTTATTACAATCAAAAACAAGACGCGAAAGCCTTGGAAGCCTTCAAGCAATATTCCCTCTTAAAACCCGGGGATCTATCGGTCAACGACTATATCGGGCTGAGCTATTTCCGCCTCCAGCAGTATCCCCAGGCGGTGGAGGCTTTCCAAAAGCTCCTCGAAAAACAACCTTCCAATGTACTGGTGCGGTTCCGTCTCGGGGCCGCCTATGAGGAGCTCAAGAATTACCCGCAGGCTGAGGAACAGCTGCTCGCCATCTTGAAAACCGACGACAAATCCGTGGATGCCTGGGTGAGGCTCGCCCTTCTTTACGACAAAGAAAAAAACGATGAGGCGGCGCGGAAAGCCATCCAAGACGGGCTTAAGGCCAATCCCGACCACCCGGATTTAATCCTAATGCAGGCCATGGAATACCACCAAAAGGATGATTTCAAGCAAGCTGAGGCCAGTTATCAAAAGGCCATTGAAATCGAGCTCAATTACAAAAACAAGAAGACCGCGGATTTCAACGTTCAAACCCTTACCCAGGCCCGGTTTAATTTGGGCGTGCTTTTGGATAAAGAGGGCAAATTCGACGAGGCCATGGACCAAATGAAGAAGGTGATCGAGCTTCAGCCCGACAATCCGGACGCCTACAATTACATCGGCTATTCCTACGCCGACAAGGGCATCCAGCTGGATGACGCCAAAAAATACGTTCAAAACGCCTTGAAGCTCGATCCGGAAAATGCCTACTACCTGGACAGCTTGGGATGGGTTTATTACCAGAAGGGTTTGTACCAGGACGCCAAAGATCAGTTTGGAAAATCCCTCAAGTTTTTGAAGACGCCCGTGAAGGACGACGCGGTCATTTACGATCATTTGGCCGAGGTCCTGATCAAGATGGGAAAGAAGGACGAGGCGGTGGCCGAGTGGCGTAAAGCCTTGGAGTTGGACCCGGAGAACAAGCTTTATCCGGAAAAAATCAAAAAGAACGTTTCCGTCAACTGATGGCCCCGCTCCTGGGCTTTCGGGCTTTCGCCAAGATCAATCCCGTTTTGGAAGTTCTGGGAAAAAGGCCCGACGGCTATCATGAACTTTCGCTTCTTTTTCAAACGATTGGCCTTTATGACACCCTCACCTTTGAAAAAGAACCCGAAGGGATCCATCTGGAAATACCGGGAGCTCCAGTCGGACTTTCCCCGGGCGATGACAATCTGGTCTTCAAAGCCGCGAAATTATTTTTTCAAAAGCATGCCCCGGTGGGAGGGGCGCGGATCCATTTAACTAAGAAAATCCCCTTGGCCGCGGGACTGGGCGGGGGTTCCAGCGACGCCGCCGCGGCGCTCCGGGGCTTGGATGCTTTGTTTCAAACCAAGTTAGGGCCGGAGGCGCTCCAATCCATGGCCGCGGCTTTGGGATCGGATGTTCCTTTTTTCCTTCAAGGAGGGACGGCCTTGGGAAAGGGGAGGGGCGAGATCATCACCCCCTTGCCGCCCCTGCCGGAAATGAACCTGGTTTTGGTGAAGCCCCAACAAGGACTCTCCACACCCGCTGTTTACCAGTCCGGAAAGGCCCAGCTGTCCGCGGGGGAATATACCAGAAAGTTTCAAAGCCTATCCCCGGAAGGGCCTCTGCCCGCACTCGCGGGAAACCTGTTCAACGGGCTGGAGCCGGCCGCCCTCTTTTTAATGCCGGAAGTCGGAGAAATCAAACGGCGGCTATTGGAAGCAGGCGCGATAGGCGCTTTGGTTTCGGGGAGCGGTCCGACGGTTTTTGGAATCGCCCGGACGCCAGCGGAAGCCGAGGCCATCGCCCAACAGATGGAAGGCGGGGGCCGGATGGTTTGGGTGACGAAGACTGTTTCAGCACCCCCTTTCGAGACAAATCCCCTCGCCCCTTGAGGGAGAGGGTTAGGGTGAGGGGGATTAATGTGGACGGGGAATGATAACTAACAATGAAAAAAAAATTATTACTCAAAATATTCCTCGGGGTCCTGACCGCCATATTTTTGACCGGGCTTTATTTTATTTACGGCATTCTTCCCGGAAAAGTCGCCGAATCTATCGCGGCCAGGGCAAAAATCCACAAACCCCTCACATTCGACCCGGGGAAATTCGGACTTTCCTTTAAGAGTGTCGCCACCGTCAGCGATGGCGTTACCCTGTCGGGTTGGTGGCTGCCGGCCGCCCAAAA
>CAZHFP010000045.1:16347-18115 GCA_964531065.1 uncultured bacterium | reverse complement strand
GTGTCGCACTCGGAACGGCTTCAAAAGATCGAGAATTACGGCGTCTACCATAAAAATTTCCCCGAGTTCCTCAAGGAATTCCCCCGGGAAATGTGGTCCTATAAGCCCGACGCCGACCACTGGAGCATCCACGAGATCATCTTCCACCTTCTCGACACGGAAATGAATTCCTACGTCCGCTACCGCACTTGCGTGGCGGAGCCGGGCAAGACCATCACGCCCTTTGACCAGGATAAATGGTCCCGGGCCCTTGCTTATTCGGACCGGAATGTCGAGGAAGCGGTCCGGGGCCTTCAATGGGTCATTCAAATGAATTACGAGTTATTAAAATCACTGCCGGAAGAAACTTTCGCCAACACGGTGACCCATCCCGAAAGGGGCGTTCAGACCCTGGACCAGGCGGTGACGGTGTACTTTAACCACATTCCCCATCACATCGAGCAAATGCGCAAGCGCCACCGGGAATGGAAAAAGCTACAAGTCCATTAATCGCTGCAACGTTGGCGGTTAGGTTGGCCGCTGATAAGCCGCCCGGAACCGGCGTATGGGCGGGTCTTCCAAATCCTTGAAGTCATCGAAGGTCTGCGGTTTCAATCCGGCTTGACTGAAAAGGGCCAATTCACTTTTGGTGACAGGCCAGGGAGGCCCTTCGGGAAATTCATTGGCCTCCTTCGCCCGGGTAATCGCCAGGACAATGCCTTGCGGGGCCGCGAAGCGGGCGATCGTTTGGATGGCTTGTTCCCGGAGGGGCGATTGAAGCGATTGCAGGGTGTAAATTTCAACGACTAGGTCGAAAAATTGTTTCCACCCGGCGGGGGCCTTGAACAGATCCTGGGTTTCATAGCGCGCCTTCGAAAGGGGATACCGCTTGCGGCACCATTCGATGGCGGTTGGGGAAATGTCAAAAGCCGTAACGGAAAACCCCCTTCGAGAAAGCTCTTCGGCGTCATCCCCCAGCCCGCATCCCACTACTAAAGCTTTTTTGCCCGAAGGCATGGGATTCGTATCTAACCATTCCACCAAATGGGGATTGGGCGATAGATTCACCCAGGGAATGGCCAGCTCATCGCCCTTAGCCGCGGCGTAAACCGCCTCAAACCAGCCCAAGGGGTCGTTTTTTTTCAGGTACTCTTCCGCGTGCATTTGAACGAGAATACGGGTGATTTCCATGGGGCCTCCTCTTGCTTGACAGCGTAAATTAAGCAAGAGCGATGCCATGATAGACCACGAAAAAAGAAGCTTTTGTAAAGTTTCTTGAACGTTTTTGTGAAAAGAAGGGGACGATTTTGTAGGAACAGGGCGATTTCTTCAGGGCTTGGATTGGGTTTAAACTAAGAAACGATTTTCATTTTAAAAACGGAGTTTCGGTGAATATTCTTCATGTTTTGAGTGGTGATTTTGTGGCGGGATCGGAAACGTCCACAGCCGCGATCATTGATCGGCAAATCAAAAACGGCCACCGGGTTTGGATTGCCGCGGGTAAATTTACCCACGCGACAAAGGCCGGCATTTTCTCCGTTCCCATCTACAACCGGAGCCTGCTTCGGCGGCTTCTGAATATCCGCGATCTGGTCCGAATTATCCGATTGGAAAATATCCAGATAATCCACGCCCATTCCCGGGCGGCCAGCTGGGTTAGCTTCTGGGCCGCTCGCCTCACCCGCACCGCTTACCTCTCCACTCTCCACGGACGCCAGCACCTTCACTTTTCTAACCGGCGGTTCAATATCTACGGGCCCCGGTGCGCGGCGGTCTGCGAAAACATCCG
>CAZHFP010000045.1:0-16247 GCA_964531065.1 uncultured bacterium | reverse complement strand
ACCGGCGGTTCAATATCTACGGGCCCCGGTGCGCGGCGGTCTGCGAAAACATCCGTGAACAAATGCTGGAAGAGACCCGGGTTTTCAAGCCGGAACAGTTGGTGGTCATCCGCAACGGAATAGAAATAAAGGCAAGCCATTGAATCCATCATTAGCCACCGACGTGCCGCGCACGCACCGAATAACACCGATAAATTCTTTTGATTCTAAAACAAAGGAAGTAATCCCTTTTAAACCCATCTGTGTTAATCGGTGCGTGCGCGGCACGTCGGTGGTTAAAACAAGTTTTGGGGTTGTCCGTGGCTGATCCCATTGTACTTATTGTCGGCAGGCTCTCGGGCCCCAAGAATGAAGTAATTCTGTCCATCCTCCGGAATGTGGCGCCGAAGGTCGTTCAAAAAGTCCCCCGGGCAAAGTTCATGGTAGTGGGGGGCCCCGTTGCCGAAGAACATGCCCTTCTGGAAAAAAAATTTCCCTATATCACATTCGCGGGACATCAAAAAAATCTGAATTTTTTTTACCGGAAAGCCGCTTTGGTGGTGGGGGCCGGACGGGTGGCGCTGGAAGCGATGGCATTGGGAAAACCCGTGCTGGCCGTAGGGGAAAGGCTCTATGTAGGTCCGATTTTGCCGGAGCAAATCGAGCTGGCTAAAACTACCAATTTCGGTGATTGCTTTGATAAGGAATCTTTTGATTGGGCTCGAATGGGCCGGGACATGACAAATCTGCTCCAATCCAAAAGTTTGAGGGCTAAGGCCTCCCAAACGGGCACTTCGCTGGTTCGAGCCGAATATGATATGGAAAAAATTTACCCACGCCTGGAAAGCCTTTATCAAAAAGTTTTCGTGGAAAAGAATGTATCCCGCTTTCCTGAAATTCCGGTTTTGATGTATCACCGGGTCGTGGCCAAAGAGCCGGCCTATTCCAAATTTAACCTCCATGTCACTCAGACCGATCTGGAAAAGCAATTGTTGTTTTTAAAGGTCAGGGGCTTTCAACCGATTACTTTCGAGGATCTGCTTATCCGGAGGGCTCCTTCCAAACCCGTTATCCTCACCTTTGACGATGGTTATGAGGATAATTACCACTGCCTATTCCCGCTGTTGAAAAAACATCAAATGAAAGCCGTGGTTTATTTGCTCGGAAACCGGAAGCCCAAAACTAATTTTTGGGACACGCCTCAAGGCGAACCCGAAGTCCCGCTTTTAAAGCCGAACCAAATTCTCGAAATGTCCCACAGCGGTTTGGTGGAATTCGGCGCCCATTCCTTGAATCATCGAAAACTAACCGAACTGAAGGGCCCGGAAATTGAAAAGGAAGTGGCGGGTTCCAAGGCGGCCCTGGAGGCTTTCCTGAAAAAACCGGTGGTTTCCTTCGCTTATCCTTACGGCTTGGTCAACGAGGAAATAAAGCAAATCACCTTGGCCTCCGGCTATACTTTCGGCGTCGCGGTCAACAGCGGACCCACTCGGTTTGGCGGGGATCTGATGGAAATCCGAAGGGTCCACATGTTTCCGCGGACCTCGATCTTGGAGTTTTTCAAAAAGACCAGCGGCTATTACCTGCGCTACCGAAAGTTATTGGGAAAATGAGTCAAACCAACATCCAACGCAAAGACGCGAAGACGCAAAGTACGGAAAAGGGTTTAATGAAAACCCGAAAACCACAACCTTCATTATCCATCATCCTCATTACTCTCAATGAACAGCGCAATATTATCCGTTGCTTGGGAAGCGTGCGTTTTTCCAAAAAAGTCTTTCCCCGGCAGGAAATCATCGTGGTAGACGCTGAAAGCCAGGATCAAACCGTCAAGATCGCCCGGACATTCGGCGCGAAAGTTTTTGTCCGGCGCTGGAAGGGCTATACGGACCAGAAAAATTGGGCCTTGGCGAAGGCCAAGGGCGATTGGATTCTTTCCTTGGACGCGGACGAGGAAATGACGCCGAAACTTACCGCCGAAATAGAGGCCAAAGCTCTTTTGGCTCATGCCGAAGTTAACGGTTTTTGGATCAAGCGGAAGACTTTTTTTCTGGATAAATGGATGAAGCATTGCGGATGGTGGCCCGATTTTCAGCTCCGGCTGGTCCGCCAGGGAAAAAGCTATAACACCAACGAACCCCTGCACGCGGGATTGGAAGTAACAGGTCAAACCCTTCAGCTGGACGAACCTATGAACCACTACCCGGTGGAAACGGTCCACCAGTATCTGGAAAAGATCAACCGCTACTCCGCCTTGGATGTGATGGCCATGAAACCCAAGAAGAAAAAATATTGGCCCTATTACCTGACCGTGGCGCCCTTGATGACCTTTATCCGCACCTTTATTTCCCGCCAAGGCTACAAAGACGGCTGGCACGGGCTGGTCCTGTGCGGATTGGACACCTTCCACGATTTTTGCCGCTACGCCAAGCTTTGGGAGAAAGAGATATTAAAACGCCATGAATAATTCAAAACCATCCCTTTCCGTCGTCATCATCACCTTGAACGAGGAAAAAAACATCGCCCGGTGCCTGGACAGCGTCGTTTTTTCTAAAAAAATATTTTCGGAAGTGGAAGTGATCCTGGTCGACGCTCAAAGTCAGGATAAAACTCTTTCAATCGCCCGCCAAAAGGGGGCCAAGATTTTTATCCGCCCCTGGAAGGGCTATTCGGACCAGAAAAATTGGGCCTTTTCAAAAGCAAAAGGCGATTGGATCCTTTCCTTGGACGCGGACGAAGAATTGACCATGAAACTTACGGCCGAAATTGAGGCGGTGATTCCAACGGCCGGGGATATTCAAGGCTACGCGATCAAACGCCGGGCTTTCTTTTTGGGCAAGTGGATTAAACATTGCGGCTGGTGGCCGGATCCCCAGCTTCGTTTATTCCGGAAGGGGTCAGGCCGTTTTTCCGACAAGCCCGTGCATGAGGGATTGGAAGTCGCCGGGAAAGTTTCGAAATTGAAAGAACCCATGAACCACTACACTTATGACAGTCTCTCCAAATACCTGGAAAAGCTGGACCGCTATACGGACTTAACCCTGCTCAACCCAAAACCCAAGAAAATCAAGCATTGGAAGCTTTACTTAACCCTCACCCCCGGTTTCACTTTTTTTCGGATGTTTATCCTTCGGCTGGGTTTTCTGGACGGCTGGCATGGGTTTGTGCTTTGCGCCCTGTCGTCTTATCATGAATTCTCCAAGTCGGCGAAGTTGTGGGAAAATCAGATATTGAAGTGGAAACCCTGGATGCCGAAGTAAAAGAGGGATGAAGATGGAAGAGTTCAAGGAAATATCGGCGGAAGAAGCCGGCAAGATGCATGCTTCGGGCAAAGCTTTTTTTGTCGATGTTCGCGATCCCGCATCCTACGAAGCGGCCCATGTGCCGGGGGCCTTTCATTTAAGCGACGCCAATATCGCGGACTTCGTCGCCAAGACCGATAAGCAAAAACCGGTCGTTGTTTATTGCTACCACGGCCATACCAGCCAAGGGGCGGCCGCTTACCTATTGGACCAGGGATTCGGCGAAGTCTACAGCGTCATCGGCGGCTTTGAGCGGTGGCGGCAGACTGAAAAAATAGAATCTTAAACAATATTAACCACAGAGTGAACAGAGTTACACGGAGTAAGGCTTCAGAATTTGATTCTTCCAAGGCTTCAGATTTTGGGTTCACTCTGTGTAACTCTGTTCACTCTGTGGTTCAAATGGGGTTGTTATGCCGAAAAAATACTGGCTGATGAAGGCTGAGGAAGAAGCCTATTCCATCGAGCAATGGAAAAAGGACAAGGTCATTTTTTGGGACGGCGTCCGCAACTATACCGCCCGCAATTTCATGCGTGACCAAATGAAGAAGGGCGACGGGATGTTTTTCTACTATTCCGGCGGCAAACCCAGCGGCATCGTGGCGGTGGGCACAGTGGTTAAGGAAGGCTATCCCGACCACACGGCCTTTGACCCCAAAGACATCCATTTCGACGAAAAGAGCGATCCCTCCAAACCTTCCTGGTACATGGTGGACGTGAAGTACGGGAAGGCCCTCAAACGGATCCTTCCGCTAGATTTCCTGAAAACGGTCCCTGGGCTCAAAAATATGGCGTTGTTCAAGTTGTCACGGTTATCCGTCCAACCAGTCACCGAGCAAGAGTGGAAAATCATTAACCGTTTGATTGACGCCCAATAAAAGCCGTTCCCAAGGCCTTGGGTCTTGTTAAAATAACCCCCGCTATGTCCAACCTTCGCCGTTTAATAATTTATATTTTTCTGGGGATCTTTAATTTTTCCTCGGCCCTCGCGGACCCCGCTTCCTTCTTAAGGCTTCAAGAGGATGTCCCCTTGACCGGGGGCGTTTCCCGTTTTGACTATCAAACACTCGACCCTCAAACCGGAACCCTCTATATTTCCCACATGGGCGCGGGACAAATCATTGTTTTCAACACTCTGCAGGGCAAGGTATCGACCGTTCTCAACGGCTTTCCCGGTGTCACCGGATTGCTGGTGATTCCCGAACTTCACCGCCTATACGCCAGCGTAACCCGGCATCACCAAGTCATGGTCCTGGATTCTCAAAGCCTGAAGACAATCGCGAAAATTCCCGCGGGCCACTTCCCCGATGGCATGGCCTATGTCCCCGAAACCCGCCAGCTTTATGTTTCCGATGAGATGGGCGGGGAAGTGACGGTCATCGACGTTTCCACGAACCAAAGGACAGCCTCCCTCAAGATGGGCGGCGAGGTGGGGAACACCCGTTATGACTCCGGCAGCCATTCGGTCTTGGTGAGTGTCCAGGGTAAGAACGAACTAGCGGTGATTGATCCGCGGACCGAAAAAATAACGAATCACATTCCGATCAAAGGCGGAAAGCACCCCCACGGGCTGTACTTGGATCCCAATTCCCACTTGGCCTTTATCGCCTGCGACGGGGACGAAAAGCTGGTCGTGATGGATTTGAACAATTTTCAGGAAATCGGCGTGACCGATGTGGGCAAGGACCCTGACGTCTTGGCTTTCGACGATAATTTGGGATATCTGTACGTGGCTTCCGAGTCGGGCGTGGTTTCCATTTTCCGGGTCCGCGACAGGAAGATCGAGAAATTTGGAGACTTCCCTGTGGGGCAAAATGCCCACTCGGTCCTTGTCGACTCCAAAACCCACTTAGTTTACTTTCCCCTGCGAAAAGTCAACAAGGGTCCGGTCCTGCGCATCATGAAACCCGCCAACTAAAATCAAAGTTGAAAATCCAAGGCATTTGAACCACTAAGGTCACCAAGCTCACCAAGAAAGATTTTATGTATTTTTTTTGAAAACCTACAAAAGACTTTGTCTTTCGCTGTTCTTGGTGAACTTGGTGACCTTGGTGGTGAAATAGCTTTTTTAATCTTGTTGGGGCGCGTGGTTCTTGAGGGTCTGGACACTGGGCAGGGCGGGTGAAGAATCCGGCATGGGATTTCCCGGGATCTCAAAATAAAACCAAGTGTCGCCGATCTGTCCCGTCGGCGGCGTGGCCGCCATCCAGCCGGAAGCGATGGGGATCAAGGACGGATAAAAAACCGGGGCTAACTGTAAAAAAGAAGCGTTGACCGCGTAGACCCAGCCGGGCTGAGGTCCCTTTAAGTCATTCTCGGTCCAAGACTCCCAGGCCGTTCCATAAAGCGAAGGATCCATCAGCCCGTATTGGGCCAGCTTAATTTTTGTCCATCCCCTTTGCCGGGCGGTTTGAGACAAGCGTCCAAGGTCTTGGCTCAAGTCCAGGTTGGAGTCACCCAGCAAATTTAATTTGCTTTCCGCCGGCACAAAATCATTAAAGTAACTGATCATCCCCGGATAATTCGCCAAGACGCTCGTCATTTGCCAAAGGCCCAGCCCCACTACCAGAATTTTTCCAAGGTTTTTCCCGCTTTTCATTTTTTCCGTCCAGATTTTTCCAGCCGCGAGGGCGGCGATTAGAATCAAAAAAGGATAAATGGGCAGCAAATAGCGGACGCCCAGGTTTTGGACAGGAATAATGTCCGCGAAAGCCAACAGCGCCGGCAGCCAAAGCCAAGAGGGGATATCGAGCTTCCCTTGGATTTTCCAAAAGAGGCCGAGGCAAACCAAAATAAGGAAGGGGACCGCGCATTTAAGAATCAAGGCCGCAGGGTAATAAAGCCAATGGTCGTGGCGGCCGGCGGTCCCTAAAAAAAAAGAAGGATGATGGACGTTTGAGTAATCCATCATATTCACCAGCCCTTTTAGGAAATAAGCGAAGGGCTCTTGGTGACCATCGAGCAGCAGGGTGCCGGGAAGATAAAGAATAAAAATCCAGGACAGGAATCCTAAGGTTCCCCAACCCCAGTCGGCCGCCCCTTTCGACAAGGCTTGGAATAAATCTTTAACCCGCCGGATTTTCAGCCATTCGAGGAGTAAAAACGCGGGGATCAATACTAGGGCGGAAAACTTGCAGGTGACCGCCAGGGAGGCGAGAAGACCGGCGATCGCGGCCCACTTAGGGCCTGGTTGTTCCAAGTGCCTTTGAAAGGCCAGAACCGCCGCCAGAAAAAAAAGCGTCACCGGCACATCGGCCATGGCCAGGCCGGAATAGGCCTGAAGGTTCGGCTCCAAAAGCCAAAGTCCCATGGCGGAAAGAAGAACAGGCCGGGGGCCTAGACGGACGGCAAAAAATAAAAGACAACCGATCCCCAGTCCCATCAAAAGGGTGACACAGCGGGCCAAGCGGGTCATCAGTTCGAAGCGGTTCCGGTTTAAAACAAAGAAAAATTGGTAAGCCCGAGCTAAATAGTCGGGAGTGGCGGGACCCACCTGGGCGTTGAGCGAAAGCCATTTTAAGGGCAGGGCTTGGAGAAGTTTAGGCAGGGGAGGGTGGTGGTTGTGGGAAACCACATCGCCCTGCCAATAAAAATAGCCGTTGGTGATTTCAATAGGCTCGTCGTTGGTCGGGGATTCCATAAAAATGCGGGGAAGAACCAGGGCTATGTATAGAAGAAGGAATCCTAAAAGCCAATGGAGCGGGGCTTTTTGAATCGAGGAGTTAATTTTCATTGTGGCAGTTTAAAGGGCGGAAGCTTTCCTGTAAACCAAAGGTCCGCCAGCCTTAAAATCCCGAAACATAAGGAAGTTTCCCAGCCACGGCCGCGGTTTTCGAGGCGTTGGCTAGGAGCAGGCTCGTTGAGTCCCAAGTCCCATTGACCAACGCGTTGCGCTTGGATTCATGGATGTCAAATTTCAGGTATTCTGCGCCCTCTTTCATGAGGGTCTTTTTGTCTAAATCCAATAGAAATACAGTTTTCGGATTTTCCTTTACCAATGTTTGGAGCTTCATCATTTCCCCATGATTCACCGTGGCCGTGGGGATGCCCAGCATGGTGCAATTGCCCGCGAAAATTTCCGCGAAGGATTCTCCTATTATGGCGCGGATGCCCCAACGCATGAGCGATTGGGGAGCGTGTTCCCGGGAAGAGCCGCAGCCGAAATTTTGGTTCACGAAAAGGATGTGGGAACCCTGGAATTGGGGTAGGTCGAAAGGGTGGCCCTTGAGCTTGCCCTCGGAGTCAAAGCGCTCATCATAGAAGGGGTATTTGCCCATGTTGGTGAAGGTGATTTCCTTTAAGTAGCGGGCCGGGATAATCCGGTCCGTGTCAATATCGTTGCCCTCGACCGGAACGGCCTTTCCTTCGATTTGGTTGATCTTGCTCATTTCAACACCTCCAAAATTTTGAACCACAGAGTGAACAGAGTTACGCGGAGTAAGGCTTTAACAAAAAAATATTGGTTTTACTCTGTGTTACTCCGTGTAACTCTGTGGTTAAACATTCTTACTTCATCATTTCCCGAACGTCCGTCACTGACCCGGCAATCGCGGCGGCGGCCACCATGGCGGGACTCATCAGCATCGTTCTTCCATCCTTGCTTCCCTGGCGTCCGATAAAATTACGGTTGGACGAGGAGGCCGAAATTTCCCGGCCCTGCAATTTATCCGGATTCATGGCCAGACACATGGAGCAGCCGGCCTGGCGCCACTCAAAACCCGCTTCAGTAAAAATTTTATCCAAACCTTCTTTTTCGGCTTGCAGCTTTACTTGTTGAGAACCGGGTACCACGAAGGCCCTCACGGTCTTCGAAACTTTACGTCCCTTGGCGACCTTGGCGGCTTCCCGCAAGTCGCTTAGACGCCCGTTGGTGCAGCTTCCGATGAAGGCCACGTTGATGGGGGTGCCCTTGATGGATTGGCCGGGCTTCAGGCCCATGTGATAATAAGCCAGTTCCACTGTCTTGACTTCGTCAGCGGAAAACTGGGCGACCTCCGGCAGTTTTTCATTCACGCCGACCGATTGATCCGGGGTGATGCCCCAAGTCACAATGGGCTCGATATCGGCGGCGTCAAAATTAACCACATCGTCAAATACCGCGTCCTTGTCCGAAGCGATGGATTTCCAGTAGGCGACGGCCTTGTCCCATTTATCCGCGGTTGGCGAATACTTTCGTCCCTTCAAGTAATCAAAGGTCGTCTGATCCGGGTTGACATAACCCACCCTGGCGCCGCCCTCGATGGCCATATTGCAGACCGTCATGCGTTCTTCCATGGTCATGGCGTCAAACACGCTTCCGCCGTACTCATAGGCGTAGCCGATGCCGCCTTTGACTCCAAGCTTCTGAATAATATAGAGGGTGACGTCTTTCGCGGTGATGCCGGGTTTTAATTTCCCGTTCACGTTGATCCGGCGGACCTTTAAGGCGTCCATCGCCAAGCATTGGGTCGCTAATACATCTCTTACCTGGGTGGTGCCGATGCCGAAAGCCAGTGTTCCAAAGGCCCCGTGGGTGGAGGTGTGGGAATCGCCGCAGGCGATCGTCATACCGGGCTGGGTGAGGCCCATTTCCGGCCCGATGATATGCACAATGCCCTGGTTGCCGGACTTAAAATCAAAAAAGGGAACGCCGAATTTTTTTACGTTTTTCTCGATGGCTCCCATCATTTGCTCGGCTTCGCCGTCGGCAAAGGGCCGGGCCTGGCTCTTGGTGGGGACGATGTGGTCAACGGTGGCGAAGGTGCGGTTGGGGTAGGCGACTTTTAAACCCTTCTCGGTGATCATGTCGAATGCCTGGGGGCTGGTGACCTCGTGAATCAAGTGGAGCCCGATGAAGAGCTGGGTCTGGCCCGTGGGGAGCTTGTCCACCACGTGGGAATCCCAGACTTTGTTGTAAAGAGTGCCTTTGCTCATAAAAATAACCTCGCTTGGTTGGAGTGATGGAACAAAGATAAGGCCGAAAGATACATTTGTAAAAGATATAGTTACTATGTTATTAATAGTTATTAACTATGGAAACTCACCAACTTCGTTATTTTTTAGCCGTGACCCAGACGGGTCGTTTTACCGGCGCGGCGAAAGCCTGCAACGTGTCCCAGCCTTCTCTCAGCCTCCAAATCGCCAAGCTGGAGCAGGAACTGGGCGGGCCGCTCTTTGACCGAAACCGAAAGGGAGTCAAACTGACGGCCCGGGGGGAAACTTTTTTGCCCCGGGTCAAATCCATTTTGGACGAAATGGAATCGGCGCGGGAAGACGCCAAGGCCTTGTCGGGTTTGTCCTTAGGAAAAGTCAGCCTGGGCTGCATGCCCACGACCGGCGCCCACTTGCTTCCGCCGATCCTCACCGCTTTTCGAAAGATTCATCCCAAAATCCAAATTCAGTTAAAAGAAGAATCCTCGCCAGGGCTAGCTCTGGATTTGCAACAGGGGGATTTGGAACTGGCCCTGGTGGATGACGCGGGGTTAAGGCCTGGGTTGGAAAAGCAGGTTTTATTGACGGAAGGGTTGGCCTTGGCTTTCCCCGCGAGGCACCCTCTCGCCAAGAAAAAGGAACTGGGTTTAAGACAGGTCGCGGACGAACCCTTTATCCTCATGAAGCCGGGCCACGGTTTCCGCCAAATCACCTTGGAATATTTCCGAAAGGCGGGGCTGGAGCCAAAAGTTATTTTTGAGAGCGACGGCATTGAGACAGTGCAGGCGCTGGTGGCGGCGGGGCTCGGCATTAGCCTGGTGCCCCGAATGGTGGCGGATTATCCCGGGGTGGCTTACGTGGAATTGTCCCAGCCCGCGGCTTCCCGCACCCTTTACCTGACCTGGCGGAAAAAAGCGAAACTTTCCCCGGCGGCCGAGGCTCTGAAGAAGGTTATTATGGGATCAATTGAAAAACGGAAAAACGAATAGGTGTCTTCATGAAACAATTATCTTTATGGCGGCGGCCTTACGGCGCGAAGCGGGTCATCGAGATCGGCGGGGGACACGATCCTTACGCCGGCGTCACCCATGCGGTGGATAAATTTCCTAAAGACAATACTCAAAGGTCGGGGGATATTGTTTTAACCCGAGGCGCGTCATTTACCGAAGGGGACCTGGAAGCTATCCCCTTTCCCGATGAGCCTAAATTCGATTTCCTCTACGCCAGCCACGTGATGGAACATGTCCATTCGCCGCAAAAAGCCGTGGGGGAGATCAACCGGATTTCAAACCGGGGGTATCTCGAAACGCCCAGCCCCTTGCGGGAACAGCTCATCTGTTCCTTTCCCTTCGAGAACGTCATCGACTTCCACACCTTGTTTTGCTGGGCAGGTCCAAGCGAAAACCAATTCCACGTCATCCGTAAATCAGAAAAAACCGTTGGAAATTTCTGCGATTGCGAAAACGGAAAGATCGCGCGGAAATTGTTCGAGTTATGGCGGAAAGAAAAGGTGGAGGTTGAAAAATTAATTCCCGGCCGATCCCATATCAGCCGGCTTTTTTTCGGGGGACCGGTCCAATTGCGGGAGCACCAGGATTTTGAGATCGCCTGCCGGGAGGGTTTTTGCGGATACAGAGAAGTTCGGTTTATCCGAAGACGCCTGACGCCGCCGTTTTACTTGTTTTCCCGCAGGGCTAGGAAGCTCAAAGGCCTGTTATCCAGAAGTTAATTTTTAAGCCCATCTTGCAAAATCCAGGTCTGGTTCACTAATCTTCTTCTATCATTTTCTAAAGGAGAATCGGCATTTGCCAATCCTCCTTGAGGCGTCAGGGAGATTGGCACTATACCGATCCCCTTTATTATTTTCTAAAGGAGAATCGGCATGAAAATCGGAATCATCGGCTCGGGCGTGGTGGCGCAGACTCTAGGAGCAAAACTCATCGAACTGGGGCACGACGTCGTTTTGGGAACCAGGGACCCGAAGAAGCTGGATGAAAAGAAGAATATGGCGGGGACCCTGAAGGAGTGGCTGGCAGCGGTCAAGAACAAGGGAAAGGTGGTTGCTTTTCCGGAAGCCGTCGCCCACGGGGAAATCCTCATCAACGCCACCCATGGTCAAATCTCGGTGGAAGCCCTTAAGCTGGCAGGGGCTGATAAAGTGGGGGCCAAGATACTGATCGACACGGCCAATGAGCTGGATTTCAGCAAAGGTATGCCGCCCGCAGTTTTGGCCAGTCAAACCCGCTCGATCGGCGAGAATATCCAAAACGCTTTTCCGAATTTAAAGGTGGTCAAGTCCCTCAATACAATCGGCGCGCCTATCATGGTCAACCCCAAGATGCTCAAGGGCGGCGACCATACCATCTTCATGGCCGGTAATGACAAGGTCGCTAAGGACAAGGTCTCCGACTTGTTGAAGTCATTCGGATGGACGGACATTCTGGACCTGGGCGATATTTCCGCGGCCCGGGCCCCGGAAATGTATCTTTCCATGTGGGTCCGTCTTTACGGCTCGCTTCAGAACGGCATGATCAATATAAAGGTACAGCGTTAAGAGAGCTTTTTTCGTCTTCTTTTCCCTCGCCCCTTGCGGGAGAGGGTAGGGTGAGGGGTGGTTTTGGTTCCATTTTTAACAAGTAGACTATCGGTAACTACTGGACAAAACTTTCTACGAGGCCGATAAATAGCCAAGAGGTAATATGATGCGAATGCCTGTTTTATTTATCGGTCACGGAGCGCCAACGAATGCTCTGGCGAATAATCCCTACACCCACGCCTTAATAAAATTGGGCAAGGAATTACCGCGCCCCAAGGCCATTCTCTGTGTTTCTGCCCATTGGGTCACGGAAGATTCCCGGGTTTTGGTTTCCGAAAAACCAAAAACCATCCATGATTTCGGCGGGTTTCCCCGGGAGCTTTACCAAGTTCAATATCCGGCTTCTGGCGCCGTTGAAACCGCTCGGAAAATTTCAAAAGACCTCGCCCTTTTAACGGACGATTCCTGGGGTTTAGACCACGGAACTTGGTCGGTCCTGGTTCATATGTACCCGAAAGCTGATGTTCCCGTTTTCCAATTAAGTCTGGATCAATCGAAAAAATTTGAAGAACATTTGGAGCTGGGACGGAAACTGGAGTCCTTGAGGGATCAGGGAATTCTGATTCTTGGCAGCGGGAACTTGACCCATAACCTGGGGGAAATTAATTGGGAACCAAATGCCGAACCGGTGGATTGGGCGGTGGAATTTGATTCCAAAGCTAAAGAAGCCCTGGAAAAGAGAGATGAAAATTTTCTTATCGACGTTTCGGCCTGGGGGAAGGGATTGTTCCGGAAAAACCATCCCACGGCGGACCATTATATTCCCCTGCTTTACGTCCTAGGCACCTCCACGGATAAGGACAAGCTTTCCTACCCTTACGAGGGATTCGAGTATGGAAGTCTTTCGATGCGAATGGTGAAGTTCGGATGAAGGATTACTTAATCACCCTCATCCTGGCCTTCTCCCCTCGAGGGAGAAGGGACGAGAATGCGGTTAAGTATTCTAGTTTCCCTCGCCCCTGGAGGGAGAGGGTAGGGTGAGGGGGATTTAATTTGAATGTTTGCCGGGTTCATCAGGTTTTAAAAACTTAAGGGTTAACTCTTCAAAAGATTTAAAGGCAACATCCTTGTCCGCGCAGACTCCAAATCCATATTCCACATGGACAAATGGAATTTGGCAGGCTTTGGCGGCGGCGTAATCACTTTCGGTGTCTCCTATAAAAATTGGAGAAGTTAAATGATTTCGAGAGATCAAGTTTTTTAAGTTTTCATCCTTCTTTAATCCGGTATTTCCCCAGCACTCGAAATCCTTGAAAAACTCAAGTCCTGACCATTTTAAGAAAGTTTCAATGTAGCCCTTCTGGCAATTGCTGACAATGAAGAGGGGGAAGTTCTCTTTGAGTTTTAAAAGACCTTCCGCGACCCCGGGGTAAAGGTCGCCGCCCATTTCAGAGATGACCCTATTGTCCTCCTCCATCGTTTCCTGGATTAGAGTTTGGAGCGTTTTTTCTGGCAGGCCCAAGAAAACCCGGCGGATACATTCCTCGTGAGCAAGGCCGGTGACTTTTCGGATATCGTCCGGAAATATTTCCCGAAAAGGGATATGGCGGCGCTGGATCACCCGGTTCCAGGCGACCGCGCAGGCATTCATGGTGTCCCAAAGGGTGCCGTCAAGATCAAAAATAAGGGAATCCAAGGGCTTTGGAAAGAGGACTTTCTTTTCAGGCATGACGGGCTTTCAGGCTGTAATTTTTATGAATATAGCACATTTAAACGCCGGAAGATAAATCGAGCGTTGATTTTCGTTTTTATATCCGAATTATCAATCAGGTATACTTAGGATTATTTTTAAAATCCTTCCGCCCGCGAAATTTAATATTAAGGAGAATGTATGCCCTCTAAAAACCAAGATCGAAAAATAACCGGTTTTTCCGGAAACGAAATATTTTGTTTAGACAAGCTGGGATATAAGGCCGGCCAACTTTGCCTTGGCAATAATGTCGTTGCCTTGGGTGTGGGCCGAGGGATCGGAGCGGGACTTTCGAATTTAGCGGGCGGTGAAATTACCGAGATTACCCAATTGGTCCGGGATGGCCGGAAGAACGCGTATGACCGAATGATGAGTGAAGCCAAACAGCATGGAGGGATCGGCCTCGCCGGAGTTTCGTTCGACATGATTAAACACGGCGGAAACCTCGAATTCATCGCCATTGGCTCGACCATTCATGAGCCGGACTCCGAATCCGAAAAGATGAAATTTTCCACCTCGGCCAGCGGCCAACAGCTCTATTGCCAAGTCGATTCGGGTTTTACCCCCCATGGTTTCGTGTTTGGAAATGTGGCCTATTCCATCGGCGTGGGCGGCAATATTAAAGGCGCTTTCCGGGGGTTGAAACGCGGGGAAGTGCCCCAATACTCCGAAATTTTTGACAGGACCCGGCATTTGGCCCTCATGCGGATAACGAAAGAAGCCAAAAATATGAACGCGAACGCGGTGATCGGCATCGAAACCTCCATCATGCCGCTCATGGGCGTTCAGGAAATGATGATGATTGGAACGGCCTCCAGCCACCCGGCTTTAAAGGAGTACGCGGAGGATCCTATTACGTGCGATATGACGAACGAAGAATTGTGGAATATGGTCAATCTGGGCTACCTGCCGATCCGTTTGGTGATGGGTGTTTCCGTTTATTCCCTGGGATTTACATCGGGGATCATGGCCGGTCTGAAGAGCCTCGCGGGCGGTCAAGTAGAGGGTCTGACCGAGGTTCTTTATGAAGCCCGTGAGAAGGCGCTGGAGCGCATTGAAACGGCCGCGGATAAATGCGGCGCCGATGAAGTGATCGGGATTAAAACAAGGGTCTACGACCTGGGCGGCGGATTGGTCGAGTTTATGGTCATTGGCACGGCCGTTAAAAAGGTAAAAGGGGTTACGACGGTCAGTAAGGCGTTACCGCCGCAAGCCATTATTCAGGACCGCGAAACCTTTGTCGACAGTTCCCAAGGCGCGAACGTTACCCTCAGCGAAACACGGGCGGCTTCGGCTGGAAAAACCCAAAAGGGTCCGATCTCCTTCATCTTCACCATTATTTTCATCGTTTTTTATATTTGGTTGAAGATATTCCTTCATCACTAATGAAAGATCACGCCTCAAAGTTCAAGGGACTCATCTGGCTGGCGGCGGCCTGCGCTTGCGGTATTTTTTTCGCGGTGGGCATAGCTCCTCTGGCGCACGTCATTCCCTGGAGCTGGGAAAAGCGGCTGGGGAATGCCGTTCAATTGGACTTGAACGGGAAGGACTGCCGCTACAACTCCCAGGCGGAAGCGCTCCTTCAACGGCTGGTCAGCCGCCTTTATCCCATTGATCCGGGAGATAAGGATTTTTCCATCGAGGTGAAGATGGTTAAAAGTCCGGTCGTCAACGCCTATGCCAGTCTGGGCGGGAAGATCATGCTGAACTCGGGGTTAGTAAGTAAAGCCGAGTCTCCTGAGGAAATCGCGGGTGTTCTCGCCCACGAGATAGAACATGTTCATCACCGCCATATCATGGAAGGGGCATTGGTCCATCTCTTCACCGCCGAAGGGATTAATGTTATTTTTGGAAGCGGAACCTCGGCGTCGAGTTTCGCGAAATATTTTTTGAACATGGATTTCACCCGCTCCCAGGAAACCCAAGCGGACGAGGAAGGTTTGCGCCGTCTGCAAAAAGCCCATGTGGATAATCAAGGATTCAGGCGCTTCTTCGAACGGATGGAGAAGGAAGAATCCTCCTCTGTTTTTCTTTCCGATCATCCGTCAAGCCGATCGCGCGCGGAAATGACTGAAAAATTTAAAAATCAGGACCCGCAGCCGATCATGACCGAAGCGGAATGGAAAGTTTTGAAGAGTTATTGCGGCGAAAAATGAAAATAGCGGATAGAACCATTAGTCGAATGAATCAGGCCCTAACCGTTTAAAATTTTTCTCATTTGAACGCAATCTTCGGCGATGCCCGCAAGCTCGTTAGCGTCCCATTCGTAGGGTTCCCAGCCCGTTTTTTTATAAAATCCAAGAGCTTCAGGCGCGGCATTCACATATAAAGTTTTGATTCCTAATCCTCGCGCGAAGTTCTCTACGAAGAGTGATAGTTGGCGGCCATGCCCGCTTTTCTGAAAATCATCTGATATGGCAACCAGTCGAACCACCCCACAACCATTCTTTAAGTCGTCTAAGCGTGTTGTGCCGATAGGTTCATTATTGAGCAGCAATAATAATGGATGATGATTTGGCAGATGTTCATCCGCGTGTTGATCATCGTAATTTGTCTTTCCACGATTTTCCCACAGAACCTTTCGGCGGATATGGTGGTAGGCCTGCCAATGGTTCGAAGACGTAATTTTTATGAGTTGATAAGATTTTTGCATTTTCGAACCTAGTGAACGGCAGGTTGAGATTTGAACTTGGCGGGGTGCAACCGATTTTTTTAAATGGCGGAGAGAGAGGGATTCGAACCCCCGTTACGATTGCTCGTAAATCTGATT
>CAZHFP010000044.1:0-18673 GCA_964531065.1 uncultured bacterium | reverse complement strand
ATGCCGTTGAGCTCCTTCGAATAAATAAGTTCGGTGTGACGCTGGATAAACTCATCTAATTTATTCCATTCGGCGGCGTTTAAACGGTAATAGGAATATTGGCCGGCCAGCCTCATTCCCTCTTTCCCCGAAACCGCCAGATCGTCGATTCCTCTTTCGCGCAGGCCCCGGGCGATGCCGTCCCCATCCTTTTCCTTCCGGGCTAAAACCTCTAAAACCTGGTCGTCAAACACGCTGTTGGCGTAAAAGGATCTCGGGTAGTAGAGGCTTCGCGCGTCTCCCACGACGAGTATCTGATCTTTTTCGGGGAGGTTCGCCGAAGCTTGGGTTAAATCGAAATAAGAACCGGTCTGGGGCGCGCCGGATAGGTACTCGGTCCGGGTCTGCTGGCCCAGCCACACCTGTTCTCCCCGGTAATAGTCCACACTCAGCCGGCCGAGGGAAAGAAGATTGAGAATTCCAAAGACCAAAAGGGCCCAGGATCCTATTTGAGTCCACCGCTTTTGTTTCAAATCCGCCAAGTTCAGGACGAACATTAAAAAACAAATCAAAAAAGCCGGGATCATCAGTCTCAATTGGTGGGACACCAGAAATCCCGAAACGAGAAGGACCCCGCTCAGAACCCCTAAATATTGGGTCACGGACCGCCGCCGGCCCGGCAGGAAAAGAAAAGGCAAAAAGGAGAAGAGGATGGGAGCGATTGTTTTATCCAAATCTCTCACGAGAATCCTCTTGAACCAATCCACCCAGGAGTATCCTTCCGGTAAAGCCGCCTGATGATCATTCATCAGCTCCGATAATTTTTCCGGCGAAAGAGTCTTCCCGCCCAACCAGGAAGAAAAATAGGGATAAAACCCGTTCCCCGTGAAGGCTTCATTTTTAAGGAGCCATGGCGCTAAGGAAAGTCCCATCACCGACAACAGCAGGCCCCAATCCATCCACCTTTTTTTGAAAACCATTTCCCGGCGGGTAAGGGCCAAGGCCAAAAACCCTGCGGCCACTCCGATCCCCGCCGTATATTTAACCGTGAGGACCGCCCCGCCCAATATTCCGGCGGCGAAGGCCCAAGGCCTCCCCCTTTCGCGCGACCAGCGGAATAAGGCGTAATAAAAAAGGATGAAAAAGAAAGCGAGAAAAACATCGTTTTGGGTCGTCCAAACCGTAGCCGAACTCCAGGGGAAAAAAAGAACCAGGGCCCAGGCAAGGCACCCCGCCTCCACCCCCGCTTCCTCCGCCGCCCAGCCCGCCGCCGCCAAGGCGCAAAGGGCGGATGTAAAAACATTTAGCGTTTTGGCCGCCTCGCTCCCCCGGAGCATAAAACCATTTAAAAAATAAAGTTCGGCCCCGAAGGGATAATAGGAATAAAGATTGGTATCAAAATCAGTGATGCCGTGATGAAACCGCCAAAAACTGAGGGTGGATAAATGATAAACGAGACCGTCAAAATAAATTTCCGGGAGCAGCCCCTGAGCGATGGATGCCCCTAAAAAAAACAACCCCAGCCCCGCCAGCCCAACGAAAAGCCACCCGGGCCATTCTCCCTTGGGCATCTTTTGGAATTTCAAGAAATTTCCCCGAAAATCCCAGAGGGACCAAACCAACGAGGAAAAAAACAAAATCAAAAGAAGCGGCTGAAACCATAATCCTTCGAGCCCCAAACCCAGCCAAAGAGCGTTGAACAGAAGAATCCCCAGGGCCATTTCCATGCAAAATCTCAGGGGAATATTTCCCAAGCCCAGGCCCAGCCAATGAAGCATTCTTCTTCCCCAGCGCCAAAGCGTGAAAATCGCCATCGCCGAGCAGCACAGGACCTTGAGGGATTCCAAACTATTGACTAGAAATTTATTCCCATTCATGAGTTCGGGATGGGAAAAAGCAGTGGAGATAAAAGAAAGGTCCGATAGAGACCGAAGGGAAAAGTACCGCGAAAAGATAAACCCGATCCAAAGAATAACCGCCGCCCCCGTCATCTTTTCAAGGAGCTTTCCAGGGCGGACGGAGGGGCGTTTGATGGACATGGGTCAATTATCGCCTAAACCTGAAAATAAAAAAGCCCTCCCCTCAAGCTAACAACGTTCTCTGGAAGAGGTTTCTCAAACCCTAAGCCCGGCTGCGGCGCCGGGGGAGGTAAACCACTTCTAACTTGACCCGGTCCGGATCCTCAAAATAAACCGCGAAATATCCTTTGCGGTATTCCGGAAAAAGGCGGGGACTCCCATAGAGCGGCTTTATTTTCTTCCGCCGTAAGAACTTCCGGACAAAATGTTCGACGGCCTTGGGGGAAGCGACGCGGAAAGCGATGTGATTAAGGCCCACGTCTTTACGGTGAAAAAGGCGGTTCGTATATTTCCTTTCGGCCTGGACAATCCAAAGGTCTGTCGAGCCGTTGCTGGCGCCGATATGGGTCGGGCTTTGATCCACGATGCGGTAGCCTAAAAACTTCAACAAACTTTTATAAAAAGGAATGGATTTTTTGGCCTCGGAAACATTCAAGTGGACATGATGAATCGCGGTTTTCATCTTTTAATTATAAACGAAGGGAGTCCCTCCTAAAACATCCGGAAAATACCTTTAATATCCACCGGTCCCGGGGGTAGCGGTGGTTGAGGCGCTCGTGGGCGTGGAGCTGCTGTTGCAAGCCAAACCAAGGGAACCTAAAAGCAAAAAAAGAGAAACCATCAGCGCCAATTTTTTCATGACGACCTCCTGGATTTTATTGTGCCGAAACACGCCGGACCGTTCGAATGGTGCATATACACTTAGTCCGAATTAAACACCCCTTTGCAATCCTTGTCAAGAACGGACGCGACGGCTGGCCCGCGAATAACTGAATGGCAGGGTTTTAGCCCGGCTTACTTTCCAAAAGCTTCGCGATAAGGGCGGTCCAACCCGTTTGATGGGAAGCCCCCAGGCCCTTGCCGTTATCCCCGTGAAAATACTCGTAGAAGAGCACCAAATCTTTCCAGTGGGCATCCTTCGCGTAGCGGGCCTCCCCGCCGTGGGCCGGCCGGTTGCCCTGCGCGTCCGGCAAAAATAACAGCGCCAGACGGTCCGCCAGGAAGCGGGACACTTCCAAAAGATCCATCCACTTTCCCGAACCCGTGGGGCACTCAATCTTGAAACTGTCCCCGTAAAAGTGATGGTAGCGCTCGAGACATTCCACGAGGAGGAAATTCAAGGGAAGCCATACCGGCCCCCGCCAGTTGGAATTGCCCCCGAAAATTCCGCAGGTAGATTCTCCCGGTTCGTAGTTCACCTGATTGCGGGTTCCCTCCAAATCCAGGATAAAGGGGTGGTCCTCATGGAATTTAGAAAGGGCCCGAATGCCATAAGGCGAGAGAAATTCCTTTTCATCGAATAGCACTTTCAAAACCCTTTCCAGTCTGGCTTTACCCGGCACCGCCAACAGGAGTTTCCCGCGGCCGGGATCTTGGTCGTTCCGGCAAAGAATATGCTGGGCCAATCCGGGCTGGTTCTTCATGAACCACTCCAATCGCTTGTTGAATTCGGGAAGTTTCTGAAGCTCCTCTTCCTCCAAAACCTCAACGGCGAAAATAGGGATGATCCCGACCGCTGAGCGTACTTTTAAGGGAGTGACCGTGCCGTTATAAAGAAATTGGTCGTAATAAAAACCATCCGCCTCGTCCCAAAGGCCCAAACCGCCCTGCGAGTTAATAGCGTCCACGATGGAGATAAAATGCTCGAAAAACTTCGTGGCCATGTCCTCGGTGGCCGGATTGTCCTTAGAAAGTTCCAGGGCCATGGAAAGCATCGTTCCACAATAACCCGCCATCCAGGCGGTGCCATCGGCCTGTTCCAGGGTCTGGCCCGGCTTCAACTGCCCCCGGTCGAAGACGCCGATGTTATCGAGTCCCAGGAATCCTCCCGCGAAAAGATTATTTCCCTCGGCGTCTTTGCGGTTGACCCACCAGGTGAAATTTAAAAGCAGTTTTTGGAAAACCCGGGAAAGAAAAAGACGGTCCCTTTGTCCTTCCGAACCGGACATTTTGTAAACCCGCCAGGCCGCCCAGGCGAAGAGGGGCGGATTGACGTCGGAAAAGGCGAATTCATAGGCTGGAATCTGTCCGTTGGGGTGCATGTACCATTCCCGAAGCATGAGCACCAGCTGGTGCTTGGCGATAAAGGGATCCAGCTCGGCAAAGCAGACGGTATGGAAAGCCAGGTCCCAGGCCGCGAACCAGGGGTATTCCCACTTGTCCGGCATGGAAAGAATGTCTTCCGCCCCGAAATGGGTCCAATCGCGATTGCGGCCGACTTTTCGGTTGGAATCCACCGGCGGCTGGTTGGGATCGCCCTCCAGCCAATCCTTCACATGATAAAAGTAATATTGCTTGGACCACAAAAGTCCCGCGTAGGCCTGCTCCGCCACCTGCCGCTCCGCCGGTGAAAATTTCCCGGGAATCTTAAGGTCGTAAAAGGTTTTCGATTCCTGGATCCGCTTTTCGAAAAAATCGTCAAAATCCCCCCCGAAAGCTAGGGCCTGCCCTCCTTTGGATAACCGCAGTTTCAAAACCCGCGATTGCCCCGGGGCCATCTTGAACCGGTAGTCAAAAGCGGCCTTGGTGCCTTCGTCCAAGGTTTCCTTCCCAGGCTTTCCCTCCACCACCTCGTCGTGGAACGCGTCCTTCACCCTCGGGGAAAGGTTGGGGGAATTAAAAAGCTTTTCGAAATTAGTTTCATTTTCCGTAAACAAAAGCAGGGGGCCGCCTTGGGCGGAGGATCCTTCGGCTTGAAGCGTCATCTCTCCCAGGGAAGCGTGTTGGGCAAGGATATCCCCGCCGGAGCGGATCAGCTTGGGCTTAGGTCCATAACCCTCACCGGTCCTTCCCCAGGACCAGGTATTGCGGAACCAGAGGGTCGGCAGGATGTGGATTTCCGCTTCCTCCGGTCCCCGATTCGATACCGTGATTCGGATGAGGATATCCTCCGGGTCCGCCTTAGCGTATTCCATCGTGACGTCAAAATACCGGTTGTCGTTAAAAACACCCGTGTCAACCAGTTCGAATTCCGGATCCTGCTTGCCCCTCCGCCGGTTTTCCGAAACCAACTGGTCATAGGGAAAGGCCGCCTGGGGATATTTATAGAGGGCCTTCATATAAGAATGGGTCGGGGTGGAGGATAGGTAGTAATAACATTCCTTCACGTCTTCCCCGTGGTTGCCCTCATCGCTGGTCAGGCCGAAAAGCCTCTCTTTGAGAATCGGATCCCTGCCGTTCCAAAGGGCTAAAGCAAAGCAAAGAAGCCCCTGGCTGTCAGAAATTCCCATCAAGCCGTCTTCCCCCCACCGGTAGGCGCGGCTTCGGGCCTGGTCATGGGGGAAATAATCCCAACAGGTCCCATTGGCGGAATAATCCTCCCGGACCGTTCCCCATTGGCGCTCGGAGAGGTAAGGGCCCCAGTTTTTCCAGGGATGGCGGCCCTGGATGAATAATTCCATCCTTTGGGATTCCGGATCGGCGGGAATGTTTTGGGCCACAATAACCTCAAATATTGAATTTCGAATCACTCACAAAAACCGATTGAACCACCAAGGTCACCAAATTCACCAAGAGCGACGCAAGGCCAAAATTCTTAAAATGTCTTAATCCCAACCCTTGTTTTCTTTTCTTGGTGAACTTGGTGCCCTTGGTGGTAAAAATTTATTTCTAGTTATATGTTTAAAACTTCTCTTTTTAATCGGATTAACTCGGCTAAGGACCAGGCTTGGAAAGGACAGCCTCGAGGAGTGTAAGGAAAATCCCCGTCGGAAATTTCCGAAAGATGTCCCAACCCGGCCTGGGCCAGGTTCTTTTCCAAGGGCGCGATAAACTTCCGGGCCGCTTCCGCCATCGCTTCCGGCTTGCGGTCCCGCACCTTCAGCCAAGCTTCCACGAAGGCTCCCATCACCCAAGGCCAGGCGGTTCCCTGGTGGTAAGCCGCGTCCCGCTCGGCCGCTCCGCCCAGGTAACGGGCATGGTAGCGGGGATCACCAAAGGAAAGGGTTCGAAGCCCCGGGGGCGTCCAGAGGTGGTTCTCCACGGTTTCGATAATTTTTCCAGCCCGCTCGCCTTCGATCACGGAATAAGGAAGTCCGCCGACCGCGAAAATTTGATTAGGTCGGATGGAGGCGTCTTTCTTGCCCGGGACATGGTCCACATCCACCACGTCATAGAGGCATTGCCCTTCCTCGTTCCAATAAAGTTCGCCGAAAGATTTTTTTCCCCGCTCGAAAATCTCGCGCCAGGAAACGAAAGTGTCGCCCGCCATCCTCAAGAGATTGAGCCAGAGGGCCTGGACTTCCACGGGTTTTCCTACGCGGGGCGTCACGACCCAGTCGTTCACCTTGGCGTCCATCCAGGTCAGCTGAAGGCCCGGCGTTCCCGCCTGCAGAAGGCCGTCCTGGGTCATCTTGATTTCGTAGCGGGTTCCCATGGCGTAACCGGTCAGGATGGATTCCACCGCCTTGAGCAGAACTTCCCGAAGAACCGCCGGCACCTCCACTCCGGCGGCCTCCGATTTCTTGAGATACTCGAAAACCACAATCCCAAACCAAAGGGAAGCGTCCACCGAATTGTACTCGGGCCAATCTCCCCGGTCCGGAAACCGGTTGGGAATCATTCCCTGGGAAACCGTCCTTGCCCATTCCCCCAGGATGAGCCCGGCTTCCTTATATTTCCCCGTGGCCAAATAAAGCCCCCTCAAGGCCACAAAGGTATCGCGGCCCCAATCGGTGAACCAGGGGTAACCGGCGATAAGGGTCAAACCCGTTCCCCGCCGGACGCTGAAGTTTTCTCCGGCTCTTTCTAAGGGATCCTTGAACCTGGCCCGGCGGCGGCGCTCCACCTCTTCGGTTTTGTTCCAAAGATCCGCCGGGGACAGACCCTCGGGGTCAAGATTGGCCGCGAGATTTTCCGCTTGAAACAGGATGACCGCTTTTCCTTCCACGTTGTCGCTTCGAAACAGGAATTCTCCCGGGGACGCCAAATCCTCCTCATAATCTAAGCCCCGCTCCAATTCCAGGTCGTAGCGGAATTTCCGGAACCAAATGGAATCGGTGGCATAGTCCCCGTTGGCATAAGCGGAAAGCCCGGGAATATTCCCATAGGGCTTCCAGACCACCTTCCCCTGGGAAAACCCCGCATCAAACTTGAAATCGGAATTTTCATGGTGGAGCGCGTGGTAATCCCGGCCGGAGAGAAGGGGCCGGACATGGAGCTTAAAATCCCCGGGCGGAATTTTCCAAACGGCGAAGACCGCGGGAAAACCCCTGGGCATCATGAATTCCTGGACCGCCTCCCGGCCGTCGGGCAATCGAAAGGTCCAACGCGGCCAGGGATCCCATTGAAAGGAATCGATCAGATCCCGGCTGTCGGGACTGACGATGTCAGGGGAATAATGCTGGGAAGAAAGCGAAACCCTTCCCCGAGGCGTGTCCAGCCAGACTTCCAAACCGTTCAAGAGCATGATCCGGCCCGAAGGCGGATTCGTGGCGCAAGTCAAGAGCCCGTGATAACGGCGGGTGCGGATGCCGTTCACCGTTCCGGTGGCGAAACCTCCCCACCCGTCGGTTTCCAGCCACTCATTATCTTCGCTAAAAAGAGACGACATTTTTAATCCCATCCGGACTGCCCAGTAAAAGGTCCTGGAATTTTTCCGGCGGGTAACGGCCCGTGATCAGGCTTTTCAAAACCTGGGGCCACCTTTTTCGGAAAGTTTCCAAATCCTCAATAGCTTTGACATAGGAATTTTTTCCCGCGTTCACTGAACCGAAAACCACCTGATTTTTCAAAACCATGTCGCGCATCAAAATATCCGTGTCCACCGTAATGGGAGCTTTGCGGCCCGGAACGCCGGTGAAAACAAAAATGCCGTTGGTCCCCAGATATTTGATCATCTCGAAAGAAAGTCCCGAGGCGCCGGTCGCCTCGTAAACCAAGTCCACATTGCCGACTTGGCTGGCCAATTGCTCCAGGGTAGTGGTCGAACCAGAAACATAAACTGCGCCGATGCCCTGGGTGAGCAGGGCCTTGGGGCTTCCCGCCGGTTCTTTGGAATAAACAAATGTTTTGAATCCCGAAGCGCAGAGCAACATGGCTCCCAATAGGCCGACGGGCCCCGCGCCTAGAACCACGGCATTGTGGGGAGAACCAATTTCGCCGGGCGGAATCCTCTCGCCCTTCCGGTGCGGATGCTGATCATGGCGGCAGGCCCAGGGCAGGCGGGCTTGGATATCCCAAACTTGGGAGAGGGATTTTTCCGCGATGGTCAGGGGCTCCGCCAGCACTCCCACCTCCCGCAATTCGGGGGGCACCCTATTCATATAACTTTCATCATCCACCACGAATTCGGTCATGAAACCATGGCGGCCCTTGATGCCTCGTTCCGTAAAATCCCCGGTCACGCAGAAATCCTGTCGTCCCGCTCGGCAGGGGACGCAGTCCGCGTGAGAGCAGGGACGGCGCACGATGGTGACCACTAGGTCGCCGGGCTTAAGGTTCTTAACTTGCGGCCCGACTTCCACCACTTGGCCGAGAGATTCATGCCCCAGAATCAGATAGTCGCATCCCCCGGGCGGAGTGCCGTACTCGAAGGCGCAGATTTCCTTGTCGGTTCCGCAGATTCCGATGTCCAACATCTTGAGTTTGACATCGGTAGGTTGCTGGAGGAAAGGCTCGGGTGCGTCGATCAGTTTCACGGCTTTCGCGGCGGGAAAAACAGCAATGGCTTTCATGAAAAACCTTTCGAGTCCTCAATGATCCGAGAGGCTATTTTACACTTGAGGGCAGGATAAAAAAGACAGGGCCTTTAGATTTTGTTAGGAATTTCCGTTTCTTTAACCATGTTTTTACCGACTTTTTAAAACCCTTTGCCAAAAAAATTAAAGGTCTTCTCCCAAAAGGGAGCTGACCTTTAATAGCTGCCCTTAGTGGAATCAATCACAACCCAACTCCAAAGAGTAAACACTTACGAAAGCGGACGATAAAAAAAGCCGTCGGACCTATCCAACGGCCTTTTCAAAAGTCTTTATCTATTTCTTCTCAACCAGATCCATACCGCACTTGGGACACTTGCCATCGGCCGTCTTGGGTCCGCTGTAATCACCCATGGGGCAAACCCAGACGGCCTTCTCCATTTTCTTCACAGCCGCCTTTTTCTTCGCCTTCTTGACCTTGTGTTTCATGACCGGCGTTGAGCTGGCCGCCGGCGTGGATATTCCAGCCGTCTTGGCCATGTCATCGGCCCAAACTGCTTGGACCGTTGCCAACATCGCCATCCCCATCAATAAACCCATTACTTTTTTCATAACCTTACCCCTTTATTTTTACTCCCGGGTTTCCATGAGGGAACCCTAGGCACATCGATTTCTGAACCTTTACCCAACTTTCTTCACGCAAGCCCAGAACCATTTTCCAAACCCCGTCAGTTCCTTCTTTTCGACTTTTGACCTTACCTCTGTGTGCCACTTCCAAATCACGAACAAGACGGGATACACCAAAAGCTCCAAGGCGAAGGAAGTAAAGACCCCTCCCACCATGGGGGCGGCGATGCGCTTCATCACGTCACTTCCAACGCCATTGGAAAAAAGAATAGGAACCAACCCCATCCAAGCCGCCCCGACCGTCATCATCTTTGGCCGGACCCTTTGGACCGCGCCATGCAAGGCCGCTTCTTCGAGGTCTTTCAGGCTATTCAACTTGCCTTTTGCCTCAAATTCCTTGTAGGCAATATTTAAATACAACAACATGACAACTCCGGTTTCAGCATCGAGTCCCGCTAAGGCGATCAATCCCACGGCCACTGCCACTGACAGGTTGTAGCCTAGTATCCAAAGAAGCCAAAAAGCCCCTACCAAGGAGAAAGGCACCGCCATCAGCACCATCACTGTTTCGGTGAAGGATTTGGTGTTGAAGTAGAGGAGCAGAAACACCAAAAGAAGCGTCAAGGGAATCATCACCCTGAGGCGTTTGGCGGCCTGTTCCATGTACTCGTATTGCCCGCTCCAAACCAAGCTCACCCCCGGAGGAAGGTTTACTTTCTTTTCAACGGCCTTCTTGGCGTCCGCTACCCAGCCGCCAGGGTCTCGATTCGACAGATCCACGTAAACGTATCCCGCCAACAGTCCATTCTCATCCCGGATCATACCAGGACCCGTCGCCAAGGCCACATCGGCCACTTGCCCCAACTGGATATGCTGGCCTGTGGGCGTTACCAGCGGAACTCGTCTTATCTTGTCCGGCGTGTCTCGAAAGTCACGGCTTAGGCGGACCGTGATGGGGAAACGAGCCCGGCCTTCAACCGTTTCGGTCACCATGTCGCCGCCAACCGCCGATTGGATGAATTCGTTCAAATCCCCCACGCTCATACCGTAACGAGCCAATTCATCCCGCTTGGCCCGGATATCGACGAAGTATCCTCCTGTTACCCTTTCCGCAAAGGCGCTTCGGGTGCCTTGAATATCATGCACGGCCTTTTCAATGTCCTCACTGGCCTTTTCAATCGAATCAAAATTATCGCCCAACACCTTTATTCCGATAGGAGTTCGGATACCGGTGGAAAGCATATCGATGCGGTTCTTGATAGGTCCAATCCAGTCATTGGTAAAACCGGGCACTTGCAATGCCTGGTCCATTTGCTGGATTAGTTTTTCATGGGTCATGCCCTTAGGCCATTGGCTCTCCGGTTTGAAAACAATGGTGGTTTCCACCATGGACAAGGGAGCGGGGTCGAGCGAAGTTTCCGCCCGGCCTACTTTCCCAAACACCCTTTCAACTTCCGGGAACGCCTTGAGGATGCGATCCTGCATTTGCAGCAATCGTCCGGCCTCCGCGATAGAAACCCCCGGCAAGGTGATCGGCATATAAAGCAGGGTTTCTTCCCACAAAGGCGGCATGAACTCGCTGCCCAATTTTGCCACCGGCAGGAAAGTCAAAAACATGATCCCCAATGCCGTGAATATGACCGTAAAGTGGTGGTCCAATACCCACCTGGCTACCGGCGCATAGGTCCTTTTCAGAAACCGGTTCACCGGATTTTCCGATTCGGGACGGATAGAACCCTTCAACAAAAGAGTCATCAGCATCGGAGTAACCGTAATGGCCAGGAAGGCGGCGAAAAACATGGCGAAGGTCTTGGTGAAAGCCAAGGGCTTGAACAATCGGCCTTCTTGACCCTGCAGCGCGAATACCGGAAGAAATCCCGCCGTGATCACCAGCAAAGTCATGAACAGGGAAGGCCCCACCTCCGTACAAGCGCGGAGGATAACCTCCGACCGGGACTCCCCTGAGCCAGTCGAAGGGCTTTCTTTTTTATCGCCTCTTTCCCATTCCTCCAGCCTCTTACAGGCGTTCTCCACCATGATGATGGAAGCATCCACCATAGCCCCAATGGCAATGGCGATTCCCCCCAGGCTCATGATATTGGAGGTGACACCGATGTATCTCATGCAAATAAAGGAAATAAGGATCGCCACCGGCAAGGTCACTAAGATGACGAAAGCCGAAGGCAAGTGCCAAAGGAAAATCAGGCATACGATACTGACGGCGATAGCAAGTTTCGCCAATTCTTCCATAAGAGTGTTGACGGAGTCCTGAATCAGTTCCGAACGGTCATAGACCGGAACCATTTCAACGCCCTTGGGAAGCGAGGGCTTCAATTCTTCCATCTTTTGTTTGACCCGTTGGATGACGTTCATGGCGTTTTCGCCGTAGCGCATGGTCACAATGCCGCCAACGACTTCGCCTTGGCCGTTCAGATCCGTCACATTGCGCCGCAAAGCCGGGCCCAACTGTACATTTCCAACATCCCTCAGAAGGATAGGGACGCCCTGCTTGTCGCGGCCCACCGCCGTCTCTTGAAGGTCTTGGAGGCTGTGGACATAGCCCAGACCTCTCACCATGTATTCCGTGCCGTTCAACTCCAAAAGTCTTCCGCCCACTTCCTGATTGGACTCCCTCACGGCTTTAGCGACGTCAGAAAAGGGAATGTCATAGGCCGCCAGGGCGGCGGGATTAACTTCCACTTGATACTCTTTGGTTTCACCGCCAACGGTGGAAACTTCCGCGACGCCGGGCAGGCTTTGCAGAACGAATTTCAAATTCCAATCCTGGTAAGCCTTCAGATCCTCCAAACTGTGTTGCCCAGTCTTATCCACTAAGGCGTACTGGTACACCCACCCCACCCCAGTCGCGTCCGGTCCGATTTGTACTTTCGCGCCTTCCGGCAAGCTCCCTTGGATCTTCGAGAGATACTCCAATACACGGCTTCTAGCCCAATAAACATCCGTTCCCTCATCAAAAATAACGTAAACGTAAGAAAACCCGAAATCTGATTGAGCCCGGATGGACTTCACGTGAGGCGCTCCCAAGAGGGCCCTGGAGATGGGATAAGCCACTTGATCTTCCAAAATATCGGGACTGCGGTCCCACTGCGCGAACACCACCACCTGGGTATCGGATAGGTCGGGGATGGCATCCAAAGGAACGGTCTTGACGGCCCATATTCCCCAGCCGATGACGGCTAAAAGTCCCAGGGTTACGAAAACCCTGTTCTTTCCGCATAACTCAATCACTTTTGCGATCATGATAATCTCCTCTTTTCAGTAGCTGCCGAAGTACAACGGTTCCTGGATTTATTTAACTTGCGCTTCCATCGCGGCAAAGTTGGCGGTTAATTTAGAATCGGCATCCACCATAAAATTGGCTCCCTCAACCACCGTTTCCCCGCCGTTTAAGCCGGAAACAACCTGCCAAAGCCCATCGCCCTCGAAACCCATCGAGACTTCCTGGGGCGCGAAAGTTTCCTCGGACTTTTTGACAAAAACATACCGATGGAGTCCCGTGACCATGACCGCGTCTACGGGTATGGATAACATCTGGGGGGAAGCCGTCTCTATCTCCACATTGGCGAAAAGTTCGGAGACCTGGGCCTGTGAGACAGTGATCTTGACTCGGCGGACGCGTGATTGGGTTCCGTCATAAGGATATATTTCCGCAACTCGACCCTCAAACCTTGGACCGGTCCCGCTAAAGGCGGAAATCCACGCCCTTTGGCCCACCTTTACGTAGGGAATATCCAGCGCGTAGACATCGGCCACCAGGAATGCTTTTCTTCCAGAATCTCCTTTTCCATGAGCCGCAAAATCGCCGGCGACGGAGGCGAAATCATTGTTACCACCCCCATACCGTCCTACGGTGCGAATAACCCTAACGACGGGCCGTTTCTTAACCGTGGAAGTTCGAAGACCTATGAGTTGTTGTTTGAAGGGGGACAAGTTAACGGGCACCAAACCCTTGAGGGTGTCCGGCACATCTACTTGTTCTGCCGCGCCCTCGTCATAAATCGGGACCAAGTCCATACCATCCGGGGCTTTCCCCGGGTGATCCTGATGAAAGGCGGGATTCATGGAATCCACCCAATACTTCACCTTACGCTCCAGGGGGCCGGCGGACACCTTTTCAGCGGGATATCCTCCCTCTTTTTTAATGAGGGTCATCCCGCATATACCACAGTTTCCTGGATGATCCTGGTGGAACCAGGGATGCATCGCACAATAGTAATAATCCGATTTTTTCACGGCAGACTCGGTGCCGCTGGTTGAGGCTTTATGTCCATCCCACCAACGGGCTGCCCCCATGGCCGCCAGCAAAATCATTAAAATCAAAATTACTTTTCGATTTTTCATGTCCTTACTCCTTTTCTTTTCCGGAAACCGGGAGGCTTCCTATCTGGTAATCCATATCGGCCAAGGCTTTTCCGTAATCCGCTTGGACCTTGTAATAGGACTTCAAGGTATCGAGATACATGTTGTAGTTATCCACAAAATCCGAGAGCGGGATTTGTTCATTGCGGTAAGCCGCCTGGGTGGCCTTCCAGGCCCGTTCGGCTTGCTTCAACAATCCGCCCTCCTCGTATAACTTCCACAGACGCCAGGAGGCTTGGGCGCTCTCATAGGCTTCCTCGACCCTATGGGTGGTTTCGTTCCTCGCGCCGGTCAGTTCATATTTCGAGGCGTCCACTTGATCGTCCGCTTGGTCAGCCGCTTGGGTTTGTTTAATGGGGAAAAAAAGTGGAATGCTGACACCGACCCTTATGCCATAGCTGGCGAAATCGGTATCTTCAGGGTTTCTCACTCCCATGAATCGGACATTGAAATCAGGCAGGTGGCTCAATGCCGCCACATGGGCTTCTGCCCCCGCCTTGTCCAAGTCCCTCTGTGCAGCCTCCACCATTGGATTGTGATCCATCGCCGTTTGGATATAGTCCTGAACCGGCTTTGATAAGGGAGCCAAGTTCGGAATTTCTTTCAGGATATAGGAGGTTTCATGGGGAAGGCTGAAGAGGTGGTTAAAATTAACCCTGGAGACCTCCAAAGCTTGGCTGGAAGTGAAAAGGTCGTTCGTGGCGTTGGCGATTTCCAACTGCGCCCGGACGGTTTTCATGGAAAGCCATTGGCCCGTCAATTCACGGGACTTGAGCGACTGGCTCAAGGACTGCCATTGTTTTTGGGCGTCCGCCTCCACGTCATAAATCTTTTGCCGGTAATAAAAATCCCAGAAGGTTTGCCGGGTTTGGAGGAGAATCTCCCGGCGCATCTCCTTCGCCGCGGCCCTTTGTTTCCCGGTTTCGGCGTTATCCACATCTACCTTGGCGAAGCTTTTACCCGGAAATCCCAAGTCTTCCGACACCATCCAGGTATTGACCCCCGGACCGTTCAAGTTCAAAGGGCTGTTATTTTCGCCGTCCCGTTCCACCATGAACATCGGATCGGCGGGCGCCAGGGTTTGCAGGCTTTGCTTTCCCGCAGCCTCCGCGCGCTTATCCGCCGCGTGGATATGGGGATTGCCTTGCAAGGCCATTTCCTCGGCTTTGGAAAGCGTTAAATTAATGGTCGTCAGGGCTGTTGAAGATCCCAACTTCATGCCGGCCATCTCGGCGGCCCGTAGCGGTCCGCTCCCGGCAAAAACGGCCAAGAACAGGTTTAAGAAAATAAATTTTAATTTTTTCACGGATCTAACTCCTTTTTGTTTGCGGACAAATAGAATCAACCGATGAGTTCAATTGAACCCATCCACGCAAAATCAAAAGGAGTAAATCAGATTCTTAAGGAGAAATGTCCCTGCGGAGGTGAGGCGGAGAAGCTGCTAAAGGCGGGAGAAACAAAAGCCTCAGCCAACAAAAAAACGTTGGCGGAGGCCAACGAAGCGGCCGGCACAGCAACTAAATCCAAGCCCTGGGCCGCCGGAGCGACGGACGAATGATTCATCGACATGCACAACGGACTTTGAGATTTGGATTTCGAGGCCTGGCAGCACTTCATCCCGCTCATGGAGCCCATGCCGCAGGATTTCATTTGCGAATGGCTCGCCTCAGTCGCGGCAGAGCAAAGACCGCAAGGCATCAAAGTGACAATGACGCCAAGGATTAAGAAAATTCGCTTGAGCACAAAAGCAACTTTTTTCATGTATTGATCTTACACCTTATATTGGAAACTTGTCAAAAAAAGGCAAAACAGGCCAATTAGGCCTCTCTTCTCCTGCTGTCGTTGTACATTACGATCAAGCGCCAGAAAAGGTTTCATCTTGTCGATGATGATCCCCGTCATAGACATCGACTTAAGTTATCCCACTTCTTTATCAGTGAGGAATGTTCCCAGGGCGTCGATATTGAGGAGTTTGTAGATGCTGTTTTTCAGCTCCATCAAGGACGCGGGCTTGTTGAAAAAGGTGATCGTGTCATAACCCTGGGCGGTGAAATCCTCCACCACGCCGCTATAGACCCCGGACACCACCAGCACCGGGATGTCGGGATATTGTTTGCGCAGGATCGCGAAGAGATCCATCTCGTCCATTCCCGGCATTTGCAGATCCAAAACGAGCAGGTCCAATTTCTGCTGGCTTAATTTTTCCAGGACCTGGTTCGCGTTTTCGCAAAGCACTATCTTGAAACGGTCCGGGGTAAAAGCCTTTTGGTAGATGGCCCGGATGGCCGGTTCGTCATCGGCGAAAAGAAGCGTAAAATCGGAACATTTCATGAATGACCTGTAAGGTGAAAGAATAAAAATCTCAGGACCCTAGTTTACACCGTTTTAGGACCGTGGTTTCAAAGAACGAAACAAATTTAGTGCCGGGGTGATTTTGTTTAACTCTAAAGGCTTATCTTGACCCCTTGGTTGAGATAAGGCATTTTACATTTGAGCGCGGGATGAAAGGAAATGAACCTTTCAAGCATTTTTGGAAAATCATTCGCGGGAAAGGACCAGGGGAGCCTGATAAAGCGCGCGGATGGCCTCATGGGTATTGGTTCCGTCCAAAAAGTCGGGCCAGATCATGAACCAGGCCCATCCCGGCTGACGGTTGAGCAAGGCGGGATCGGGAACGGCGCCTATCTCGCCCAAAGCGACGGGTCTTCCCTCCGCCACATCCTGAAGCTCCTCATAATGACGGTCCTGATAATCGCCGCCGTAGATGTCCGTGGCAAGAATGTCCACGTAAGGGTGCCCCGGGTAATAGTCGCGGTAGGAACCCGTATTTTTGGCGTCATCGTTCACCTTATTCGCGTTCCAAACCCACAGCAGATTGTTCAAGCCGTACCTTTGGGTGAAAACCTCGAACATTAAGCGGTAAAGCGCCTGGGTACCTTGGGGGCCGGGCCGAAACCCCCACCAAAACCAATCGCCGTTCATCTCGTGATAGGGCCTCCAAAGAACAGGTACGTGAGCGTCGCGCAATTGGGTCAGAAACCCGGCCACCACTTCCAATTGCCCGAGCCAGCGTTGATGAAGCTTGGTTCCAGGCGTGATCAAGTCCTTCCACTGGGCGTCCGTTAAATGGTTCTGGACGCTTTCCTTCCATCCATTAGGTTCGTCGTCCATGGGCCGCACCGCGTGCCACATCCAGGTAATGATGGAACCCTCCCGGTGCTGTCGAAGGGTTTCTTTAATATTTGGGGCGCGGTGAAGGATGCTATCCTTGCCTTCCGCTGTGAATCCGAAATCCTGCCCCCAAATGGCCGGGCGGCGGCCGGAAATCTCATGGGCCTTGTCGGAAAATTCAGAACGGAACCCTGGGTAATTGTGCTGGCCCGACAGGGTTCTTTTGCCGTAAAGGGAATAAATGAATTCAAGGAGCCGGCGGGCCTCGGGCGAGGCCTGGGGATTGACGGGTTCAAAAGCCATCCACTGTCCTTTCCCGAGAACCGTTTTTCGAGGAAAAAAGGCCGCGGCTCGGCTTACAACGACCACAAATAATTAAACCCAGACTCCCCTCGGGAGCTGGGTTTGTAATGGCTGGGGCGGTAGGATTCGAACCTACGAATGCCAGATCCAAAATCTGGTGACTTACCGCTTGTCGACGCCCCAATCGGCCTGCAAAACAGGAATGATGAATTCTGAATTTTGAGTTTTGAATTAAAACCAACTACCTTTAAAACCTATGACAAAATCACAATTTCAAAGGAGAGGTAATTTAATTCGGTCTTATCCCTTTATCAAGCACAAATGAACCCATTGAGCCGCGTAAAAAGCCGTGTTAGGCTGGATTTATGGACGACCAGAGTTCCAAAACCGAATTGCCGATCACGCCGCTTCCCTCCTTGTTGGAGTTTGGACGAATCATGAAAAATCCTGCCGCCGTTGATGAGATGGAGGCCCTCTTTTATACCTGCCCCCAATGCGGCCATCCCATGGTCACAAAAAAATGCAAAATCGTCTGCTACACCTGCCATTATTTCATTGGATGTGTCGAATAGTCCTGAGCGAGCCCGTTTATCTTGGGCGAGTCGAAGGGTTCATTGGGTGTGTCGAGTAAAACCCAGTCTCATTCACCACAGAGTGAACAGAATCACACAGAGCACGGATCGAATTCTCAAAAACTAAGTCTAATTCTTACTTCGTTCCCTCTGTGTATCTCTGTGGTTCAATCTTTCGTTTTCTGATTGTTATTGCTCAAATCCCCAAAAAATTCCAAGACCGCCCTTTGGTAGACCATCGGGTATTTATCGTAAGTTTCCTCATGCCCCGCCTCGGGAATATAAACCAGCCGCCGGTGGCGGGAAGCGGTCTTGGAGAATAAAAGACGGACCTCCTCGGATCGGGCCAGGTCATCCCCTTCCCCGGTGAAATAAATAACGGGAATGTCCCGGAAGCTTTGAACCACCGGAACCATATCCATGTCCCCCTCGGTCAGGGAAAGGCCGCTTAACAAATCATAAGCCTTCAGACATCGGTTTAAAAATCCGGGAAAAGCGGAGAACTTCCCTCCCAGGGTTCTTCGGGAAACATAGGATTTGATATTGGCCAGCGGGCTGTCCGAGATGACCCCGTCCACATCCTTGTCCACCACCGAGTCCCTCAGCGCGCCCATAGCCCCCATGGAAAAACCAAAATCCACCAGAGGCTTCTTCAGCCGATGGGTGTCCTTGAGAAACTCGGCCCAGGCCGAAAAATCCTTAGACTCGAACAATCCCCCAGAAAGAGGACATTCGCCGCTGGCTCCGCAGCCCCTCTGGTCAAACAGCAAAACTTGGTATCCGGACTTAACTAGAAACAGAGCGCGGCTGAAAACCTGCTCCCGGTTTTTAAAGGCCCCGTGGGTTAACAAAACCGTTCCCCTGGTTTTTTTATTTTGGGCGGCCGGCAGCCACCAACCCGACAGGGTAACGCCATCGCTGACGGTGG
>CAZHFP010000043.1:0-18938 GCA_964531065.1 uncultured bacterium | reverse complement strand
TGATATTCTTGGCGTCCGCGGGGGTTGGGTTGTCCAGCCCGCCGTGGAAAGTAACAATACCGGCCACATCGGCCCCGCTTCGTCCCAACTCCAAGACCGCGGCGCCACCGAAGCAATAGCCGATGGCCGCGATCTTCTTAACATCGACCAAGTCATTTTTTTGTAATTCGGATAAGCCCAAGTTCACCCGACGGCGGAGCATCTGCCGGTCGGCATAGTATTTTCCCGATTCAGCCTTGCAGGCTTCAAAAGAAGCCGGGCGCACACCCTTGCCGTAGATATCCGGGGCAAAAGCCACATACCCTAATTTGGCCAATTGCTCAACCCGGCCCTTCACGTAATGCCCCAAACCGTTCCATTCATGCACTACCAAAACACCCGGGCGTTTGCCTTGCTTGCCCGTCGTAGCCTTGGCGGAGTCGTCATAGGCCAGATAGCCTTCCAGGGTTGTGCCGCCATCCTTGTACACCACCGTTTTGGTTTTTAACTCCGCCCAAACGGGAGTCAATGTCAAGAAAAACACCAAAGCCATCAAAACCTTTTTCATGCGCCTTCTCCTTTTCGTAAAAGATGCCTCTTTATATCAGTGTGGGCGCACTGATTTCAACGGCAGCCCTTGAAAAAAAAGCAAGAACCGGCACAATAGGCCCATCTTTTACCCGAGGGATCCATGCCCAACCCCATCATCCTTTATTCCTCCTCTAGCTGCAGTGATTGCCGCAAACTAAAAGCCCAACTGGATCTTTTAGGGGTCGTTTATTCAGAAAAGAACATCGAGGAAGATCCTTCCGCCTTATCTTTTCTTTTGGAAAAAACCGGCGGAAAAAAAGTCACTCCCGTCCTAGACATTAACGGAAGTATCCTCATTGATCCCCGCCCAGCGGATTTATCGAGACAACTCGGCCACTTAAAATAAAAAAAGGGCCGCCCCTCCCGGGAGCAGCCCTTTTTGAAAAAACCCTTCGGCTTAGTACTGGAACAACATCTCCCGGTACTTCGGCAGGGGCCAAGCCTCGTCATCGGTCACGCTTTCCAGCCAGTCCACGATCTCCCGGACTTTCAACATTCCCGGAATCACCGAGTCCTTGAAGGAAGCCGCGATTTGGTGCAGGCTCGATCCGCTATTGGCACTCTCGATCAATTTGTCGAGTGCCTCGGCGGATTCAAACAACTCGCTGACGCCTTTGGCCACCTCGTCCAAGAGGGCAATCTGTCCCTTTTGGGCGGTTTTTGAAACCGATTGGGTCAGTGAAATCGTCTGGGCCAGTTTGCTCTGATACGAAAGAACCGCCGGCAAAATCTGGTTCTTGGCGATGTCCACCGTGGCACCCGCTTCGATGTTCACGATCTTCACGTACCGCTCCCACATAATTTCTTCGCGGGCGTCGTATTCTTTCTCGTTCAAGACCTTGTATTTGGAAAACAGTTCCTTGTATTCCTTTTTCGGCATCGCCTTCAAGGCGTCCACCGTGCTCTTGAGGTTCGGCAGGCCCCGCTTGGCCGCTTCCGCGTGCCATTCTTTGCTGTAACCGTTGCCGCTATAGAGGACCTTCTTATGCTCCTTGATTTCCTCTTGAAGAACGGCCGCCAGGGTCTTGTTCAAGTCGCCGCCCTTTTCCAGCTTGGTGGCGATACGGTCGAGAGACTCGGCCACGATCGTGTTCAAGATGGTGTTGGGCCAATAGATGGGCGCCGTGGAACCGACCGCGCGGAACTCAAACTTATTGCCGGTGAAGGCGAAAGGCGAGGTACGGTTACGGTCCGTGCTGTCTTTAGGCAGGGGAGGCAATGTGGAAACACCTAATTCCATCGTGCCGCCCTTTTTGCTGGAAGAAGCCTTGCCGCCCTCCAGTTGAGCCACGATATCTTCTAATTGCTCGCCGAGGAACACCGACATGATGGCCGGCGGAGCCTCATTGGCGCCCAAACGGTGGTCATTACCAGGACCGCTGATACCAATGCGGAGCAATTCGGCGTACTTATCAACCGCCGAGATGGTCGCAACGAGAAACGCCAGGAACTGCGCGTTCTCATGGGGCGTGTGGCCTGGTTCTAAAAGATTTTCCCCCTCGTCCGTAGCCATGGACCAGTTGTTGTGCTTGCCGTTGCCGTTGATGCCGGCGAAAGGCTTTTCGTGCAGGAGGCAAACCAAACCGTGACGCAAAGCGACTTTGCGCATCAGTTCCATGACGATCATGTTATGGTCCGCTGCCACGGAAGACTTCTCATAGAGAGGAGCCATCTCAAACTGGGCCGGAGCCACCTCATTGTGGCGGGTTTTGGACATGATGCCTAAACGCCAGAGCTCCCGGTCCAGGTCCATCATGTAGGCCAGGATGCGCTCCCGGATCGAGCCGAAATAATGGTCTTCCAATTCCTGCCCGCGATAAGGGGAGGCTCCAAAAAGCGTGCGGCCGCTGGCAATCAAATCGGGACGGAGCTCGTAATATTTCCGGTCGATCAGGAAATATTCTTGTTCCGGTCCCATATTGGTATAGGCCCGTTTGGCGGTCTTGTTGCCGAAAATTCGAAGCAAGCGGATGGCCTGGGTCGACAAAGCCTCTGTCGAACGCAGCAACGGGGTTTTATAATCCAAGGCTTCTTCGGTATAGCTGACGAAGGCCGTGGGGATCGTCAAAGTGGCCCCATTGATTTCCTTCTGGATGAAAGCCGGGGAGGTCGGATCCCAGGCCGTGTAACCGCGGGCTTCAAAGGTCGACCTGGTTCCGCCGGACGGGAAGGACGAAGCGTCCGGCTCGCCCTTGATCAGGGTTTTGCCGTCAAATTCGGCGATGGCTCCGCCTTCAGGCGTGCGTTCCAAGAAAGAGTCGTGTTTTTCCGCGGACAAGCCGGTCAAGGGTACGAACCAATGGGTGTAATGGGTGGCGCCGTGGGACAAGGCCCATTCTTTCATGCCCTGGGCGACCTGGTCGGCGATGGAGGGATCGAGCGCCTCACCCCGGAGGGTCGTAGCCCTCAATTTCTTAATGACATCCTTGGACAGGAATTTTTTTTGGGCTGTGTCGTTAAAAACCAGCGAGCCATAAATTTCATTTCCCGGCTCCGACATGTAATGCTCGACGGGAGAAACTTCTTTTCCAATGGATAAGGCGATTTTCTTGCGGGACGATGACATGATGCTGACTCCTTAAATAATTTTTGATCAACCGGCCATTGCCAGGGACTTCAAAACCACAAAAACCTTTGTAAATCAATCAACCTGAAAAACGTGAGATGTCGAATAGGCGTTGGACAGCCTTTCCAGAATATGCAAGAGTAGCGCCAATTTGAGTAGTGGTTCAAGCTTTTTTCAATGAGTTTTAAAGGGTTTTTCTGCGGGAAATATTTATGATTTATTTACAACTAGATCGGGTTTGTACAGGTTTGTAGGAATAGACAAATCGGTTGCGAACATTGTAAATTTAATGGCTATTTTCAAGGTTCGAGGCGATTTAGGTTTCGCTTTCCGAACCGCCTTCAAGAAATTCCATGGTTTTTTCGATAAATCCGGCCGGAAGCGACCGGCCTGCCTTGGCTTTAAGGTATCCCTTTTTCCAGCCCTTTTGGCGGTCCAGAAACTTTCGGTCAGATTCGCTTAATTGTCCCAGCCATTTTTCAAATTCTTGGTAATTCAAAAATAGCCCTCCGAAAAGCCATGTTTTTAAACCGGGCTAAAATTTATCTTAATTTTCCGTACCGCCCCCCGTTTTGCCGTAAGGGTTTCCATAAGCGTCAAACATTTGAAAGGTTCCGTCATTGAGGGTAAGTATGACTTGAAGAGGTTTCTGGCTGCTGGTATCGGAGAATTTTACGTCCTTAACACCCGTGGCCAAATAGACTGGATCGAAAGAGGGCGAATCAGCCGCGTCATATAAAAAAGCGTCCTGGCTGCCGCTCATCACCTTCACTTTACGGGTCCCGTCATTGCTCTGATAGACCACCTGACCCGGGTCGTTCGAATTCGAGGGGGATGAAGTTTGAGGAGACGAGTCTTGGGCCTGTGAATAGGCGCCATCGTTATAAACGTAAACCACGTTCAGGCTCGGATCCTGCCACCACCAGCCGCCGTCATGCCAATAGCACCAGCGGTCAAAAGCATTGTCATACCACCACCAATTATTTCCGTAATACCTCGTCCAAAAACAACTGGACCCCAGATACCAGCCATACCAATGATAACCCCAATTATCGTAATAATGGCAGTAATTAAACCCGCTCCCCGTATGCCAATAATAATGGTTTGGTACTAGCTCGCCGCGGTTGTAAATATTGATCTGGCTGGTGAAGGCGGCGTTTCGGGTGATGGCCGTCATGTGGCTGACAACCACCCGCCCGCCGATGGATCGAGGCGTAATGACTTTGGCGCCGATCGCGGCGCCGCCCATCCCGACTCGAGGAAGCGTGATCACCGAGCGGGCGCGGCCAACCCTCAAAATTTTTGATCGATCCCGCATGGGAGAGGGAATATGAGTGATGCCCATCGTCCTAAATTTCGGGGAAACGGCGGAGGTGTTATTGTTTTTGAAGTTTTCGGTTCTGACTCCATGGAGGATTCGCAGGTGATTTTCGCCGCCCATTGAGTTGACGTGATTTTCATTTCTCGGGGAAGACGCCCCCTTTTCAAAATTATTCCGGTGATTCGGGTTCGAATGATCCTGATTTTTTACGCGGGCGGGCCGGATTTTTTCTTTTTTTTCAATTTTCACTTCCGAATGATCCGTATGATCTGCGGCGTCATCCCTGTTCACCCTGGAAGACCCTGAATTATTTAATCCGCCTTCTTCCCTGGCATGGCCGTGCATCCGCCCGCCCTCCTCCTGTCCAAAGGCTGACGAACCTTGGGCGAACCCCAGGGCGAGTAAAATCAAGAAGATCGATTTCATAATGGCACCTCAATTTATATTACTTGTTTTTTCCGCTTGCTCTTTAGACGTTCACCAGGCATCGATAGTTTCGCGGCCGACATCTTGAATTTTAAAGGCAAAACAACCGAAAGGCTTTTCTCCAGGCAAAATCAGGTTTTCTTTGCCACACGGATCGCTTCCGCCAGCTTCAGACGAAAATCACCCCATTGCTTCTTCCCAAAACCGCTCAATACTTGGTCTTGTGCTTTTTTCCAGTAGGGGGCCGCCTTTCGAACCGCTTGATGGCCCTTCAGGGTAAGCGATATCCCATTTTTCCGTTTGTCCAGGCCGGGAATATTTTCCAAAAATCCCCGTTTCAAAAGCGGCTTCAAAGCCCGCGTCAGGGTCGTCCGGTCGGCGACAATAATTTCGGACAGTTGGGACATCGTGGCCTTCTCATAGATTCCCGCCGCCAACAAAATGCCCAATTGGGTCGAGCGTAAGCCGGAAGGTTGGAGGGCCTGATCAAATAATTGGGTCACCGCCCGGGCCGCCTTGCGGAAATTAAAGGAGGCGCACTCGGTGGCGAAATAGGCCATTTGGTCTTTGGTTAATTTAGCGCTCATGGAATTAGTATAGTACAAACAGCTTTCGGATTAGATGGGAGAGTAGGGGGGCTATACCCCCGTATTTTGCCGTGTGGCTTACCCGTCCCTCGCCGAGAAACGTTTAAAAGAAAAGAAAAAGGGCCTTTTTTAGCCCAGCCCTTCCCTTAGTCATCCCCTTTCAAACCTTTCGGGGAGGCATCGTTCTTCCCAGTCCCCTCTCCAGTCAAGTCATCGGAACGGTCTTTGGTAATTCCAAAAGATTTTAAAATTTCCTCCGAAGCCTTTTCGCTTGGTTTCGCGTCCAAAACCACCCAATTTCCAAAATTGTCCCCATCTCCTACTTCGTGGTCCAATTCCACCACATGAAATGGTCCCAAAGGATGCTTAAACGCCTCCACCACATCCTTCATTTCTGAAATGGGCGTCCCATTTATTTTCACCACGACCGCTTGTTTAAGATTGTGGTAGCCGACATTGATATCATGAGGAAGTATTTCGTTGATAAAAACAATTTGCTTTCGTTTTTCCGACGCCATTTCATTTTCGGCGAAATTGGTCAATTGGGACGGGGCGGTGTTATTTTTCCAGAGGGCCAAATAATCCTCCGTCAAGGGCATAAAAACCAACCCGTCAAAAATAAAATAACTGGGGCGGACGTCATATTGGGGGCCCTTCACCAGCGTTTCATAGGATTTCAAAGCCACTGGGATGGACTGAGGGACGCCATCCCTCAATAGGCCCAGGGTAATCTTCTGTCCCATTTGATATTGGCTGAGGACGTGCGAGAAATGAAGCCTTTCATCCGACCGAAACGGAATGGTTCCATTGTTAGCGATCTTAACCCCCGCGACGGAACCGATGACATCCCCTTCTTTCAGTAAACCCCAGACCGGGGATCCGAAAATAACTTTGGTAACGAGGATTCCCGTTTCCCCCGTCTTCATCTTATAAAAGGAACGCAGAGTCGGGCTTTCCATTTTTTGCCAGAAAAACCCCAAGCTAGGAGCCCCGTCCACGGCGCCGTTTTCCATGTCCTCCAGTGACCGTTTGATAATGACCACTGGAACAATGTAGCCGGTGTTTTGAGCCTCGCTTCCACCAAAGGCCTGGAAGGCGATTCCGATCATTCTCCCTCCCTTGAACGCGGGACCGCCGCTGTTGCCGGGATTGATGGCGGCATCGGTTTGAATGGTCAAGAATTCCCGCTGGGAATGGACATAGCGTTGGACTTCAATCCGGGAAACGACCCCCTCGGTAATGGAAAGCTCATCACCCCCGATGGGGAAACCATAAACCGCCACCTTATCTCTTTGCGCGGGCAATTCCCCGAATTGAACCGGCAAGGTTCCCGTGAAAAAATCCCGGTCCTTCACCTTCAAAACCGCCACTTCCCGGTCATGATCCACGTACTCAACTTGAGCGGTGTATTTTTTGGTATCACCGGCCTTCATCACCTGGATGAAAACCTGGTCCGACACCACATGGGCGTTCGTCAGTATCCGGTTTCCCGGAAGAATGCATCCGGAACCGCTGGCGTTATATTGGTAGCCCAAAACCCAGGGTTGGTAATAGTTGGGTTTGTTGGTCACGGTAAAAATTTTAACGACAGATTTTTTCAAGCCCTCGTTTTCTGCAAAAGCCACCCGCGAAAGCCAAAGGTGGCAGGACAAAACCAGAATAAATGCCAGTATTTTTCTCATGAAACGCCTTTCCTTTCAACTATTAGAGCCGCCCGAACCGTGCTCCCTCCGGAAAGCTTTCATCCACTAGGCCCGATGGATTTACTGCTTCCCTTGAACCAATTTATCGACCACCGAAGGATCGGCCAGGGTCGAGGTATCGCCTAAGTTGGCCGTGTCATTTTCAGCGATTTTACGCAGGATCCGCCTCATGATTTTACCGCTTCGGGTCTTCGGCAGGCCTTCCGCGAATTGGATCTTATCCGGTTGGGCAATGGGGCCGATTTCCTTGCGCACATGTTGGACCAGTTCTTTTTTTATTTCGTCCGAAGAAGCCACTCCTTCTTTCAACGTGACATAGGCATAGAGGGCTTGTCCCTTGATGTCATGGGGGTATCCCACCACCGCGGCTTCCGACACTTTCGAGAAAGAAACCAGCGCGCTTTCCACTTCCGCCGTACCGATCCGATGGCCTGAAATATTCACCACATCATCCACCCGGCCTAAAAGCCAATAATCGCCGTCCGGATCGATACGGCACCCGTCTCCCGTAAAATAAAGATTCGGAAAGGTTTGAAAATAGGTGTCGATAAACCGGTCATGATCCCCCCAGGTTGTCCGCATAATGCCGGGCCAGGGTTTCTTAATGCAGAGCTTGCCGCCTTCGTTGGGACCGCACTCGGTTCCATCGTCCCGCAGAACCACCGGCTCGACTCCGAAAAAGGGGCGGGAGGCGCTTCCTGGTTTTAAAGTATGGGCGCCGGGCAGGGCTGATATGAGGATTCCCCCGGTTTCAGTTTGCCACCAAGTATCCACGATCGGGCATTTGTCCCGGCCGATGTTGCGGTGATACCAAAGCCATGCCTCGGGATTGATGGGTTCCCCCACAGAGCCAAGTAAGCGCAAGGAGCTCAAATCATGTTTCCGGGGCCAAGCTTCCCCTTCCCGCATCAGGGCACGAATAGCCGTGGGAGCGGTGTAAAAAATATTCACCTTGTGCTTGGCGGCCACCTGCCAAAAACGTCCCGGGTCCGGAAAATTCGGAACCCCCTCGAACATGAGCGTCGTGGCCCCATTCAACAGGGGTCCGTAAACAATATAACTATGTCCCGTCACCCATCCGATATCCGCGGTACACCAGTAGACATCGCCCCTGTGGTAGTCAAAGATATATTTGTGGGTTAACCCTGCGTGCAAAAGATAACCCGCCATGGTATGGAGAACGCCTTTGGGTTTTCCCGTGGAACCGGAAGTATAAAGAATAAAAAGCGGATCCTCGGCTTTCATGGGCTCAGCCTGGTGGTCCGCGCTGGCCTTTTTCATTTCTTCATGCCACCAAAAATCCCGGCCCGAGGTCATGGAAACTTTCCCCTCGCCCCTTTGGAATACGATGACGCTCTTGACCGTCGGGCATTCTTTTAGGGCCTCATCCACAATATTTTTTAAAGGAATGGTTTTTCCGGCCCGGAAGCCCACATCAGCGGTAATGACCGCCGTGTTCTGCGAATCCTGAATGCGGTTTTTAATGGATTCGGCGGAAAAACCGGCGAAAACCACCGAATGGATAACCCCCAGCCTAGCGCAAGCCAATAACGCCGCCACCGCCTCGGGCACCATGGGCATGTAAACGCAAACCCGGTCGCCCTTTCGAATTCCTTTGGCAATCAGCACATTGGCGAACCGGCAGACCATTTGATGCAGCTCGGCGTAAGTAATGAGGCGGACTTCTTCGTCTTTTTCACCCTGCCAAAGGATCGCCGTTTGATTCCGGGTGGGTCCCGTTAAATGCCGGTCCAGGCAATTAGCCGCCACATTCAATTCCCCGTCGGCAAACCAGGTATGTTGAATTATCCTTTTTTTGGAATCCCAAATGTACTCCAGGGTCTTCGCGGGCTTTTTAAACCACTGCAGCTTAGAAACCGCTTGTTCGAGCCAAAATGCGTGGGAATCCTTAATGGAGCGTTCGTACATTTTTTTATACATTTCAAAGGAACCAATATGGGCTTTGGCCGAAAGGGCCTCAGAAGGGGCAAAATGAAGGGAATCTTTCTGCAAAGAAGTGATGGATTGGTCTTGCGGAGCCATTTTTCCTCCTTAAAATGATATCCCTAAGCGTTGTATAGTGTAATGCCCGGTACCTAAAAGATAAACCAGCGGGTTCAAGAAGCCCGGATGGTTTGTCAGGCTTGCGTCAACAAACGTTTTTATGAAGACCTATTATTAAGTGAATACGAATAGGAAACAAATGAAAATTCTTATCGCGCCTGACAAATTCAAGGGAATCAACACGGCTCAGGAAATTTCCGAACTTCTGAGAAATCATCTGCAAAAAATTCTGCCAACGGCCAATCTGCGCCTGTGCCCCATCGCGGATGGAGGCGAAGGTACCCTATTGTCCATCATTTACGTGTTGAAGGGTAAAACCATCACATCCACGGTGAACGATCCCTTGATGCGCTTTAAGCAAGCCCAATTTGGAATGGCCCAATTGCCCGAAAAAGAAACCGCGGTCATTGAAATGGCCCAAGCGACCGGACTTTTTCGATTAACCGTGGATGAACGCAATCCCATGGAAACCTCCAGTTACGGAACAGGTGAACTGGTGGCCGAAGCCGTTAAAAAACACGGTGCCAAACATCTGCGGATCGCCCTAGGGGGAAGCGCCACCATCGATGGCGGCTTGGGATTTCTTCAGGCGCTGGGAGCCGTTTTCAAGACAAAGTCCGCCTTGCCAAAAGGCGCCGCGGGAAAACACCTTTCCTGGATCAATGCCATTGATTTGGACCCGATCCGGCTGCTTTTAAAAGGCGTTGATATTATCGGGATGGTGGATGTCAACGTTCCCCTTTTAGGGGATCATGGCGCCGCCCGGTTTTTCGGGCCCCAAAAAGGCGGAACGCCGGAAATGGTGGAAGAGCTGGAAAAGGGCCTCTACCAGTTTGAAGGCGTTCTTTCCAAAGCCTCCGGCATTCTTTTAAAGAACCAAAAAGGCGCGGGCGCCGCCGGCGGCATGGGTATGGCCCTTTTGGCCCTGGGCGGAAGACTGGAAAGTGGTTTTGATTTCGTGGCCCAAACCTTGAAGCTGGAGGATCAAATGCGGGGATGCGACCTCGTCATTACCGGCGAGGGACGGTTGGACAATTCCAGCCAGGAAGGCAAGGCTCCCGTGGCAGTCGCCCGCATGGCGAAAAAAATGGGGATTCCCTGCATCGCGGTGGTCGGGGCGATGGATCCGGGCATGAAGTGGCTGAAGGACGAAGGTATCACCGCCGTCTATCCTATGTTCCCCGCTCCTATCGCGGGCGAGGACCCTTCCAAACTCCAAATCTCCCAGCGTATCGGGGAAATCATAACGACCGTTTTCCAGAAATACAGCCAAACCTAACCCCCGCCGGTTCAACTAACTCGAGCGGGATTCTTTTTTTCCCCGGTTGATAATTTCAATAATTCCTTCCCGATATTAATCAGGGTCAAATGATTCAGAGGAAATTCCAACAGAACGTGGGCGAAGCTGAGGAAAAAAAGCCATTTAAACCCCAGGACGTAATTCCAAGCGTACAAAACGAGCGAAGCGATCCAAATAAACCCCACTGAAAACATCCGGGCCCGGGAAATCTCATGCCAGCGGATGATAGATGTTTTGGAGAACCAATTGAGGTAGTGATATGTGTAAGCGAAAGCGATGAAGGACATCAGCGACAAGGCGATGGGGTCCTGATATAAAAAATCATTAATTCCGCCTATATAATCCGAAAAAGGCAGGGTGGGTTGGCCGAAATCATGAAGACCAAAAGCCCTGAGAATAAAGAAATTAAGCGAGATAAAGACACTGCTCCCCGCGCCGTTCGCGTTTAAAAAACCATAGTTATCCCGCACATAGTCCCCCGGGTGGTAGTGGGAATGGGCAGGATGTATAAAAATAAATGACGCGGCCACAGCCCCGAACATCAGCAGGGATAACAAGCCGGATAGACTCCTGCCCTTTAATAAACCGGCGAACAAAAATAATCCGGTAAAAACATAGACATGAACCAGCGTGGGAAAAAATAAGCCGAAGAGGGGGCCAAAAAACGGGAATTTCAACATGATAAGGCCGGCGATGGCGGCCGCCAAAAGCCCTGCGGAACGGATGAAAATATCGCTTAATAAAAGAAAAACCAGGCCTGCCGCGAAGGCCATATAAATCAGAAATTCAACCGCCGTGCCGGGAAGCCCCTTGAGCACACCCAAAAAAATCAAGGTGATCACCGCGCCGGCCGCAGTCAAAAAAAGATAATCATGCTTTCGCCGGGTGTAGTATTGCTTATCGTGAAGCCAGGAAATTTCGGTCAGGTAATGCAGGGGGCCTAAGACCGCGTAAACCAAGAGAAACAATTCAAAGGGATAAACGAAAGCCGCGGCCGCGGAAAAGAACATCAAACCAACATTGAGATAATTGACTTGGTCAGTCGTCAGTTTGACGCTCACAGGGCTTCCCCAGCCGGCTTTTTCCAGGACGCCTGGATTAAGAGTCCGAACCATCCGATTTTGAAGCCCCGCGTATCCAAAAAAATAAGGCGCCGGCTAAAACAATCGGCACCGGCAGGAGAACAACGACCGCCCATTGCATCCCCATTTTATAAGGAGTCGCGTCCACGCAGCGGGGACAGGCTTGAAGCATGGCGGGAACAGCCATCGGCAAAAGATAATAAAAGCAAAGTTTTTTGATTTTTTTTAGCCGCTGAACCAGAAAATTCATTTTTTCCTCACAAGTAAACCAAAGCGAAAAGTACGGGCCAAAGCCCGACCACGAAAAACCAATACATCCGGCACAATTCAACCCCCAGGCTTTTTTGCGCCGTATAGCTTCCCTTCCAAGCGCGGTTGAGCACCCAGAGGAGGGCAATGAGGCCGCCCGTTACGTGAACCGCGTGGGTTCCGACCAAGCAATAGAAAAAACCCCCAAAAATACTCTCGTGGGCCGTTAATCCGAAATGAAGCAGTTTGATCCATTCCACTCCCTGGACCGCCAGAAAAATAAATCCCAAAAACGCCGCCGAGGCCAAAAGTTTTTTGAAGGATTCCTGTTTGGACGCTTTCAGGGATTTCAAGGCCAGATAAAAGGCAAATCCGCTCGCCAGAAGAATAATGGTATTGACGGCCGTCACTTCCAAGGGAAGGCGCGGCTGGCCCGGAGGCGGCCACTGCACGGGGCTGAAGCGAAACACAACGAAGGAGCTGATGAGCCCGGCAAAAAACATTATTTCGGCAACGATAAAAAGCGCCAACCCAAGCCTCGCCGGCTCCATTCGATAATCAGCGACAGAACCAGAGGGAGAACCCATGCTGGCCGACGCCTTCATGCTAAAAAACCTTTTTGAGGAAATCGATGGAATAGTGGCAGACATCAGGAATGAAGAGCACGAATAATATTCCAAATAGGATGATTGGAATAATCATGATCCAGTAAATCAGTTTTCCTTCCGACTTTAAATCCATGTATTGGAAAAAAACCAATCCCGCCATCACCACCGCGACTGAAAAAATGGCCAGGTTATTAGCGAGGACCGGCAGGTGCAAAAAAGAGATTCCCACCGCTGAAAGAGCCAGAACCACCAGCACCGAGAAGATGGCCGAATGGTTATTCACGGAAGTGTTTGAGTTCATGTTAAATCCTTTCGTTAAGCCAGAAGATAAAGCATCGGGAACAGGAATATCCAAACCACCTCGACAAAAGACCAGTAGATACCAGTAATGGCTACCCGGCCCTGCATGGGTCCCAAGGTGCCATTTAAGGCTCGTCTCAAAAGCAATCCCATCGCCACCAGCCCGCCAATAATGTGGGTGGCGTGAATCCCGGTCATCAGGAAGTAAAAAGCCCAAAAACCACCGCTGGTCGGGAATTCGCCGTGGGCGAACTCAGCGGTATATTCAAACGCCTTCACGCACAAAAACAAAACGCCCATCACCATCGTTAGAAATAAATATTTCTTTACGTCGCTGGCTTTCCCCGCCGCGACCGAACCCGAGGCCTTCATCATGAAAAAATTACTGACAAGTAGAACCAGAGAATTAAGAGTCCCCGCCTTCAAGTTCAAATGGCTGACCTCTTCCGCCCACTGGGGGTTGATCATCCGCATCAGGATAAAGGACCCGAACAATCCGGCGAAAAGGACGACTTCCGAACCGATAAGGGCCCAAATGCCCAATCGTCCCGCGGTCAAACCCGCAGGCGAGGAGTTATGTCCACAAGGCCCCTCATCGATGGCGTGAATTTGCGTCAAAGGCAAGCTGGTGCTCTTTTCCATAAATTCTCTCTCCTTATATGTTCTGGGCCTGGGATTTCCAATCTTTGGATTCCCCTGGCTTGCTGTATTCGTAAGGCCCCACTGTTACCACCGGAAGCGTCGGCCCCCAATTTCCGTGGGGAGGAGGAGAATCGGCCAGCCATTCCAATGTGTTGGAATTGTAGGGATTTTTCTCGGCTTTAGGCCCGTGATTGATGCTCAGGACCAAATTCCAAAGGAATATCATCTGGGTGCAGATGAGCGAAATAGCGGAAATGGTCGCGAAGATGTTCCAATTAGCGAACTGGTGGTACTGAGGATAAAAGGACGGGTCCGCTATACGCCGGATCATGCCGCCAATACCCACGCGGAAGAGGGGCCAAAAGGTGCCGTTGAAAAATAAGAAGGTCAGGCACAAGTGTAAAAGCCCCAGCTTTTTATTGAGCATCCGGCCGTACATTTTAGGAAACCAATAGTAAACCCCGGCAAAACCGCCAAAGAAAACCGATGGAAACAAGGTGTAATGGAAGTGGGCCACCACGAAGTAGGTGCCATGAAGGTAGATATCAGCCGTAGCCGAACCTAGGAAGATTCCCGTCAGCCCCCCCACCAAGAAGGTGGCGAGAAACCCTATCATCCAAAGGAATGGAAGCTCTAACCGAACAGCTCCATGCCGGATGGTGGCGAACATGCAGAAGATAATGATCGCAAAGGGAACCGAGATCAGAATGGTAGTGATGGAAAAGGGCGTTGCCAGGATGGGGTTCAAGCCCGACATGAACATGTGGTGGGCCCAAACAATAAAACTCAAACAGATGGCTGCCACCGTGCTGCCGAGGATCAGCTTGTAGCCAAATATAGGCTTACGGGTAAAGGTCGCCAGAATATCCAGCCCCATTCCCAGCGCCGGGAAGAAAAGTACGTAAACTTCCGGATGCCCGAAAAACCAAAAAAGATGTTCCCATAACATGGGCTCCCCGCCCTTTTTCGGCAGGAAAAAGCCGGTCCCAACCAAGTTATCCATCAGGAGCATAAAGGCGCCGGCGATCAAGGGCCCGACCGAGAAAAAGAAAGTGACGGCGGAGCCCAGGAGGAACCAAACAGTCATCGGAATACGGGAATAAGTCATTCCAGGCGCCCGCAGGGTAACGGCAGTGACCAAATAATTTAAACCGCCGATGCTGGAAGAGAAAAAAGCCATGGCCAAAGCCAAGAGCCACAATACGGCTCCCAATTTTACCCCGGCAAACTCCGAGCTAGCTGACAAGGGCGGGTAACCCACCCAACCACCGGCCACCGGACCGCCGGGAACAAAGAGAGAAGCTACTAAAAACACCGATCCAGCGAATGTCAGCCAGAAAGAAGCCATGTTCAGTTTGGGAAACGCCATGTCCCTCGCCCCGATCATCAAGGGGATGAGGAAGTTAGATGGAAAAGCCGAAAGAAAAGGCATCCCCACGAAAAAAATCATGATCGTTCCATGAAGGGTAATGATGGCATTGAACTTATCAGGGGAAACGAGCCCGAAGAAAGGCGCAGGAACATTGGGGTAGGCGACTTCCCACCGAATCAAATAAGCCATGAACCCGCCGAGGCAGGCCATCACGATGGAAAGTAGCAAAAACTGCTTCCCGATCATTTTATGGTCGGTTGAAAATATGTAGTGGCTCAGGAAACTCTGTTTGTGCTCATGATGATCTTGGCTCATTGGGCTCCTCCATGTTCTTCTTTATCTTTTGACGCAAGCCAATCCTCGAAGGTTTTCTCATCGTCAACTTGAAGCACACCCGTCATGCGGGTATGGCCAAAACCGCAAATTTCATCGCAGACCAAGTGAAAGGTCCCAGCTTGGGTGGTATCAAACCAGCCGTTGATTTCCCTTTGAGGCATGACGTCCTGTTTCAACCGAACTTCAGGCAGGAAAAAATCGTGAATAACATCCAAGGAAGTCATGACAATATGAATCTTTTTCCCAACCGGCACATGAAGCTCGCGGTAAGACGAAATATCGTCATCCGTCCCAATGACTCCGTCCTTTCCTGGGTAGAAAAAGGTCCAATCGAATTGTTTGGCCTGCACCTTGATGGTTAAGTCGGTCACGGGCATTTCTTCTTTTACGGCGGCCCAGGTTTTGGCTCCCTTAAAATCGATAAAGAAGTCTATAAAAGTGATGATGACGCAAAACATGATGATCCATTGAATATGGACCCATTTATCACCTGGTTCGTACTTGGCGGCAACTCCCTCTTTCTGGCGATAGCGGACCAGTAAATAAACCAGGTAGCCTTCCATCAAAATGAAGAAAAACCCCGTGATGTAATAAATCAGGTAAAGCGTACTATCGATATTCGGGGCGAAGGAAGAGATGGCTTGGGGAAGGGCATCTAGCATGGATGTGTCCTTTCAATTAATTAAACCGGCAAAACCCTGCTGCAACTGGAACTAATGAAAATCGCATGACAAGCATTACAGGCTTTCGAAGCGGACCGCAGAAACCGGTATATATTATATGATTTGAATCGGAAATTTTAAAAATATTCAAAAATTCTCTCTGCCGCGAAAAATCCTATAAATAACGTAAAAATTATCGGCCCAGCGCACCTTAAAAAAACGGGGTAAATTTTAGAAAACGGCGTTAGAAGGGGAAAAAACACCTGTTCCCCCCAGCCATTCACTAGACAAGCGCAATAGCCACAAAGATAGGTCACAAAAAAACCATACTTAAAGGAAACAGGAAGGAACTTAAACGTTTGTCGTTGATAGCATTGGGGGCAGTGAAACACATGCAGCCCCGGTAAAATTTCCGGAAAAACTCTGGGCCAGAAGACCTTAATATATAGGAAGATAACCGATTTTACCAAAAAGGCCATCATTATTTCGGATGGCTGAGCCCGGAGGATCCAATTCCGGTACAAACCCAGCAATTGATAAACTAAAGCAATTTCAATGGTCCAAAGAAATAGTTTAAATAAATGTTTGGAAAGTTTTCGGGTGGAAAGCCTGACGCCCCCCTGTGTATCTGATTCTAAACAGTGGAATCCACACAACCAAGCCAAAAAACCAAGGCTATAGCCGGATAAAAACCATATGATTTTTGGAAGTTTATATTTTTTTTGAAGCCGGTCCACGGTTCCCCTTTTACTCATTTAACGCCTAGAGAATAAAAGATTTTCCGCGAATTGGGTTGTTTTTTTAGGCCCTTACTTAATTTTCTTAAATTCTATCCAGCGACTTAAAAAGGCTTAATGGATAGGCCCAGAAAACGGAGCCTTGGGTTTCGCGGTTCGAGCCGTCCCTCGAAGGGATAAGTTTTAAGGCCCAACACCTTTGAACCGAGCAGCCTTTAATGGATCACGACCGCCTTGACGATTTTACGGCCGATGACGCCGCCGTTTAGGTTCATCTCGATCACCGCCAGGTATTCACCGCTGGCAATTTTGACCGCGCTCAGATCCCAGACCACCAGCGCCGGATTACCCGGAACATTTTGAAGGGTGGTCATCAACTCGCCCGCGATGGTGTAAATCCTTACCGTGACGCTGTCAAAAGATGAACCGCCAGAGTTCACAAAGAATTTGGCCAAGGTCGTCTGGTTCAAATGAATGGGATTCGGCCCCATGACAACCCCCGCAATCCCATTGGCGTTATTTCCTTGAATCGTAATGGGCAAGACCACTTCCTCGCGGTCCTGGTTTTCGGGTTCGGACTTCATTTCAATAAAATAAGTTCCGGATGTCAGGATGGAACCGCTGTCCCCCCTCCCATCCCAGGTAAAGCTTCTTCCCGAACCCAGGGTTATCGTCATGGTGGAGTTCGGATTGGTGGATGCCCCATAAGACGGGGATAAGACATTTGAGGACAAAGTGGTTTTTTGAACATTGAAGTCCGCCGGCAACAGCGATCCTCCCACCCCTCCCACCATATTTTGCACTTCGGCCTGGGTAAAGTGCTTCACAATTTCGCCCGCTTCATTGTAAACGGCGATCTCCAGTGTGCTTCGCGTTATTTGGACAGAAATATTTTTGGTCACGGTGGTCGTCACTCCAAAAGGATCCGTACTGTCGACCTTAACGAAATAATTGCCATTGGTGACCTTCCCGCCGGAAGAGTTGCTGGCGTCCCAGCTGCCCAGGGACATGCCGTTATAAGAGAATTGAGCGACCCCGCTATCGGAGGTTATCACCCCGTTGGTCACCGTAAAATCCTGCAGCGGGATCTGCGTTTCAAACTCCACGATGGTTTTGACCAGTTCGCCAGCGCTGTTATAGATCCCCATATAAACCACATAATCCCCGGTGACGCTGATGGAATTGGAGGCTCCAACCATCCCCCCGGAGTAGGTTAGTTTCGCGTTATTAACAACCGGGTTATATTTCGCTGCCAAGGCCGAAAGGTGCAGCTGATAGCTAAATTGGGCCGTGGCGCCCGCGGGTATGTTGGGGATAAACCACGTCAAGGTATTCATCACCGAATCATAAACTCCTCCGCCTGACGCGGAGTTGGTCACATAGGTTCCAGCGTAGGTCGTCGGCAAAGAGTCCGTTAAGGTCACCCCGGACACATTCGAGGAGCTCGGATTGGAATAAGACAAAGTGTAATAAACCGTATCCAATGGATGGGCTGTCGCCGACGAAGATGTTTTTAAAAGGGTTAGATAAGGCGTCGGAGTTGGAGTAAAGGTTTGCGTGTATGTCGGGGTCGGCGTTGAAGTAAAGGTCGAAGTAAAGGTAAAGGTGCTGGTAAAGGTGTTCGTGGAAGTCAAAGTTGGGGTGTAGGTGGCCGTCGGGGTCGGCGAATTGGTTGGTGTGTTGGTAGAGGTGTTCGTAAATGTTTTAGTGGGAGTAAAAGTGAAGGTACTTGTAAAAGTATTCGTCGGGGTTTTTGTAGGCGTGAATGTTGAAGTATGAGTCGCCGTCCACGTAAAGGTTGGTGAAGGCGTATTCGTAAAACTATTGGTCGGAGTATAAGTTTGTGTATTCGTCGGGGTATTGGTAGGCGTATTCGTAACCGTAAAACTGTTGGTCGGGGTGAAGGAATTCGTCTGGGTCCAAGTAGGCGTTTCCGTGGGTGTAGAGGTGCTGGTAAAGGTTTCGGTGAAAGTACGCGTGAAGGTAGCCGTCGGCGTCTCAGTGGGAGTATTCGACGGTGTAAAAGTCATCGTATTCGTGGAGGTATCCGTGGAAGTGTTCGTTGGAGTCGCCGTCGAGGTATCCGTTGATGTAGGAGTGGCTGTAAAGGTATTTGTTTCCGTTGGAGTATTCGTCGGTGTTCGAGTCGGAGTATTCGTCGAAGAATCGGTCGGGGTATAGGTTTCCGTCGGCGTGCTTGTGGCCGTGAAGGTGGCGCTATCCGTTGGCGTATTCGTGCTGGTGGGCGTATTCGTCGGAGTGTTCGTCGATGTGCTGGTGAATGTGCTTGTAAATGTCGGTGTGGACGTCTTGGTGGCGGTGTCTGTCGGCGTGTTCGTGGGCGTAAACGTCAGGGTGTTCGTCGGGGTATTAGTCGGTGTATTGGTGGAGGTCGGGGTATTCGTGGGCGTGT
>CAZHFP010000042.1:12986-19588 GCA_964531065.1 uncultured bacterium | reverse complement strand
CCAGCGGGCTTTACCTGGCGGTGGTGGAGGTCAAGGGCGCCACCGGCGGCCTGATCCGCCGGCAGATCCTCAAGGTTCTCGTCAAACACTAGGAAAAATTTTCTGAAACATTCCCGACCAGTTAAAGGGTCCCATCCTAAAACTAAATTTTATTAAATCGTTTTAATCCCCTTTGTTATAATGCCCGTCGTACAAACCAAGGAGGTCGTTATGAGGAAGTTTGCCTGGCTAGCTGCTCTTTTTTTAATCGGGGCCCTTGGAGTTGCGGGATTGGGATGCGCCAAGAAATCCAACGGCATCGTGCTCCACTGCCTGGGGTGGGGCGGGATTGAGGAAGCCAAGATCATCCAGGAAGCGGTGGATGAGTTCACCAAGGCCCATCCTGGCGTCCAGGTAAAATTGGACTATGTGCCTTACGGAGAATATATCACCAAGGTCTTGACCCAGTTTTCCGCCAACAACGCGCCCGACGTGATGGCGGTCAACGCCGAACAGATGATTTCTTTCGCCTCGCGGAATATCTTCGTGGACTTGAAGCCCTATGCCGACAAGGACCCAACCCTTAAATTGTCTGATTTTTATCCCGAGGCCATCGATCATTACACTTATAAGGGTTTTTTGACGGCCCTGCCCAGGGATATCGCGCCCGTGGCCGTGGTCTATTATGACAAAAAGAAATTCGATGAAGCGGGTGTGCCTTACCCTAAGGACAATTGGACTTATGAGGAATTCCTCGCCACCGCCCAGAAGCTTATGAAAAAGGACGCTTCCGGAAAAGTGACTCAATATGGTTTTGTGGACGACTACCCCAATTGGGGAGCCTGGGTGAACGCTTTTGGCGGGAGTTGGGTGGACAATGAAAAAAATCCAACCCGCTGCACCCTGGACAGCCCCGAAGCCGTCGCGGGAGTACAATTTCGATCGGACCTCATCCATAAGTACGGCGTGGCCCCCGCTCCCACCTTAATGGCGGCCATGGGCGGGATGGATTATTCGGACCTCTTCCTCAATGGCACCGCCGCCATGTTCCATAGCGGTATCTGGCACACGCCGAAATTCCGCGAAATCAAGAATTTTGGGTGGGATGTGGTGGAGTTCCCCAAGGGCCCCAAGGACCACCGCGGTTTTCCGTTAAGCGCGGCGGGCTACAGCATCGTGAAGACCTGCCCGAATCCGGAATTGGCCTATGAGTTGGTGAAATTCCTCGCGGGACCGGTAGGACAAAAATATATGGCCGCCACAGGCTTGACCCAGCCAGCTATTAAAACCCTGGCAAAGTCGCCGGTCTTTCTCGATGGTCAGGACCCCAAATCCAAGGCGTTTCTGGTGGATGCGGTCCAGTACGGCCACTATCAACCCATGGATCCCAATATTAATGAATGGAAAGCCATGGTGGATTCGGCCATGGACCGGGTTTGGAACGATAACGTGGACGTTGCCGCCGCCCTGACGAAAGTAACGAAGGAAATAAACTCAAAATTTTTTAGAAAATAGGCGCCAGGTACCAGGTTCCAGGGTCTAGTTAAAACCTTGAACCTAGCGCCTAGTCCCTTGAACCCAGAGGGCTTTCAATGATTGTCTTGTTCACCGAACCTAATTTCCCGACGGCGGGGTCCTCCGTCCTTCCTTTGCCGGCCTTGAAAAAGGCCCTCTCGTCGGCGGGACCGGTGGTGTCATTTGGCTTAGACCGTTTTTCGGAGTTGCATCCGAATCAAGTCGACCTACTGGTCCTTCCTTATGGCTCCGCCTTTCCGAGGGATGGATGGGAAAATCTTTTCAACTATTTGAAAAGGGGGGGCAACCTTCTAGTTTTCGGGGGACGGCCTTTTGAGACACCGGTAAAAAGGGAAAAGGGGAAATGGATAATAGAAAATCCACAAACCGCTTATCACCAAACCCTTAATATCGAACAGATCAATGCCGTTCCCGCGGGTAGAGTTGTGAAGCACACGAGCGCCCCGGATCAGCCCTTGTTGAATGATCTGGTTTTTTCATCGATGGAAGCCCATTCGCTGATGGTCCGCTTGACGGAGATCGACCAGGAAAACCGCTGCGGCGCCATTGGGCCCATGGACTCCGAATTGAAACCGCTGATGTGGGGGATGGACGAGTGGGGCCGGAGGGTGAGCGCGCCCGTGGTGATGCTGGACCGCTACCAGGGCCCTTTCGCGGGCGGACGTTGGATCTTCGCCCCGGCCCGGTGGCCCCAATGGAATCCCGCGATGGAAAAGATGGTTTCCCGCCTGGCGTTATTGGCACAGGCCGGATCGCTCCAAGCTTCTTTGCGGCCCGCCTTGGCCTGCTATCAGCCCGGCGCCCAGCCCCAGTTGAACCTTTGGGTGAGGGGCCACGAGCGCCACAACCGGCAGGTGCAGGTGGATTACCGAATTACCTTGGAAGGCGAAAAAATATATTCCCAAAGCCTGAAGGTGGAACTGCAAAGGGCCTCCCATTACCAGACCCTGAGCCTGCCGGTGACGGTGGAACCGGGTCTTTATAAAATTGAAGGCGATGTCTCGGTGAATGGAAAACATTCCCACGGTTTTCAGCAGGGTTTCTGGGGCTGGGACGAGAATTTAGTCCGATCCTCCGCCGTGGTGGGAATCGCCGGGACCCGCTTCACGAAGAACGGAAAGACCCTTCCCGCCGCGGGAACGACTTATATGGCGGGGGATGTTTCGCGCAAATTTCTTTGGATGCCCAATCCCGCCGTTTGGGACCAGGACATGGGAGAGATGACCGCGGCCGGGCTGAATATGGTCCGCACGGGCATCTGGGCTGACCACCGCCAGGCTTTGCTGGATTCGGGCAATCCCCGGGAGGACATGCTTTGCGCCCTCGACGCCTACGTTTTAACCTGCCTCAAAAACGATTTGATCCTCACTTTCAATTTCTTTTCTTTTATCCCTGACAATTGGCCTAACGTTCATCCTTACCTGGACCCAAGGATTATTTCCATTCAGCGTGAGTTTATGCTCTCCCTTATCCGCCGCTATGCCTCTATCCCCTCGATTATGTGGGATTTTATCAATGAGCCCTCGGTCAGTAATCCGGACAAGCTTTGGAAGAGCCGGCCCTTGAACGGAGACTTGGAAAAGGAAGCTTTCATCGAGTATCTGAAAAGGACTCACGGCGACATGGAGACCTTGCGGAGAAGGTGGAACCTGACGCCGGAGGAAATTTCTTCCTGGGATCGGGTGGAACTTCCAGGAGAAAACGACTTCGCTGAACCTTGGGCCCCCCAGGCCGGGGTCATCAACGCGGCCAAGGTCTACGACTTCAACCGTTACGGTCAGGAACTTTTCGCCCGTTGGGTGGCGGACCACTTAAAAGTGTTGAAAGAAGCTACCCACCAGCTTTTTTGCGTCGGCCAGGACGAGGGCGGAGTCGCGTCCCAGCGCCCGAATAACCACTTGTTTCATGCGCCTCTGGACTATACCTGCAACCATACCTGGTGGGAAACCGAAGACCTGGTGACGGGCGTGACCGCTTCCCGGGTGAAGGGCAAGCCCTTCCTAGCCCAGGAAACGGGCATCATGTTCACGGACAATAACAATCGGGCAAAGCGCCGCACGGAAGAGGAAGCGGGCAAGCTTTTTGAGCGGAAACTCGCGGCCAGTTTCATGGGCGGGAGCGGGTTCATCCAATGGTGTTGGAACATCAATCAGTACATGAGCGACCGCAACGAGGTGGAAATCGGGGCCTGGCGCGCGGATAAGACAGCCCGGCCGGAAGCGATGGTCCTCTCGGCTTTTGGCGAGTTTCTTAAAAAAGCCGGCCCCTATCTTCAGGAAGAGCCCCAGGAACCCTCAATCGCGGTGGTGGAGTCCTTTAGCGGATCCCTATCCTCCAAGTCCCACACGGTGGCGTCCCAAAGGTCCTCTCACCGGGTTTTATCAGCCTTGGGGCTTCCTTTCCATACCCTGGCGGAGGATGAATTTAACCGTCTCACCCATGAAAAAATTATCCTTTTTCCCTCGGTCAAGCGATTGGATCCCAAGCTGCTGCTGGAATGGACGCGTGCCGCCAAGGGGCGGGTTCTTTGGGTGTCGGGCCCCGTGGCCCAGGATGGCTGGGGATTGGGAACCGAAGGGTTGTCTTCTTTCGGCATCCGGGAAAAGAGAAGGGAAGTGAATCCGGAAGAAATTCTGCGCCTTAAAGGCGGGGAAGAAAGCCTCAATTACACCAACCATAAACCTTTAAGCGTGGATAAGGACGCGGGCCTTCCGGCGAAAGTTCACCATTTTTGTAAAAACAAAACATCCCTTTTTTACGTCCCGATCCCGGTGGAAGCCAACGACCAAAGGGAGCCCCTTGCCTCGATGTACCAAGAAATGGCGGCGGCCGGCAAAGTCAAACCCTATTGCGGTTTAAAAGGCGCCTCTCCCTGGGAAGTGACGGTATTGCCGCGAATTTACTCCAAAAGCGCCTTCTATATCGCTTTTAACGAAGGGCCGGAAGACCGTAAGATTCAAATTAAGGATAACCATTTTGGCTTCAAGGCTGTCCTCAACGTGCCGGCTGGCCGCGCCGCTCTTTCGGTGTTCGACGCCAAAGGAAAAACCCTGGCTGTTTATTCCAACCCCGCATTTTAAAAACTTCGAAACAATGGAATCCCCATTTCCCTACGGGCTTTCAGGGGGGGAATCCCTAGGCTATTTTTTGCCGGATTCGCTGGGTGTTCCTAAGGGGATTAGTTTTTCCTTCATCAACATTTGGGCCATGACGATAGAAAAGTAATCATGCCCATAGTCGTTAAAATGCCGGTAGCTCGTGAATTCACTGATGGGATAGTAAGAAATCCTGGTCGAAGCCACGGCCGCGGTCAAGTCATAAAAGGAAACCCCCGCTTTCCCGCAAGCCTCCCGCCAAAAGTTTCGGTACATCTCGGTAGGAAGGATGTTGTCACCACCCGTGTTGCCGACGGGAAAGAAAACTAGGCCCAGGCCTACCGGACGGCCATCCTTTGTTTTCAATTCCTTGATCTTTCCCGCGAGTAATTTCAGGGGATTAGCGGCTAATGCCAGCAAATCCCCCCGGGTTTTATCGTCGGAAACAAGCGGCGGCAGATCCAAGTCCACTTCCTGTCCGGGCTTGATCAAGCGGCGGTCGAGGCAGCGCTGATAGAGGTCAGCGAGGATGGGGTCCCGGTCTTCCTTGAGGCGGGTGGAAAGGGGTTTTTGCAGGAACTCGGTGTCGATCTTCATGAGGGGAATGCCTTCCTGGCCGTAGGGAAAATCCTGGTAAGACCGGATATTGAAGTCCATCGGCATGCAGATTAAAACCAAATCCGCGTCGAATTTTTGAGCGAGTTGGGGAGCGACGTAATAGGACCGCAAATGGATGGGATAGGCGCGTCTCGCTCCCGAAAAAAGAACTTGATAATGGGTGTCTTCACTGTTCAGGGAGGCCCAGGTGTTGAGGAACAGTTCCATTTTTTTGGGGTTCGTCACCATCCGGTTGTAGCCCCAGGGCCAGGCCTTGTCCTTTGAGTCTTCGGTTTCGAAGAACATCCGTGAATCGCCTATTTCCAACAGGCGGAAAACGCCGGGGGGTTTAGCATCGGGATAGGTAAAGTCCATCAGTCCGTTGTCATTTTCGCTTTCGGACTCCTTGTGTTGGTCGAATTCGTAATCTTTGAGGCTGATAACGGCATTGAGGCCGGGAAGGGCCAGGTAAAAGTTTCCCCTTTGGCCGGGATCGGCCAACAATCCAAGGGGGGAACTAAAATTAAAAAGGTGGCCGAGCCCGGCTCCGCCTTTTTCCAGGAAGCCGCCAGCTTGGGTCATGATTTTCACCGGCCCCGGATGGGGCGCGATTTGGACCCAGGGATCACCGGTCGTTTGGACCGCGTAAAGTTTGTCACGGTCCGAGGCCAAGCAAACGATATTTTCGCCTTGGCCCACCTGGGTTAAGGCTGCTTCTAATTTTCCATCCGAATCATCGGAAACGGCGTCCACCCTGTAAACGGAAGGAAGGTCGGTGTTGGCGATGTAGAGTTTGCCGCCTAGAACGGTTAAAGCTCCGGGCCGGGAGAGACGGCTGTCGAGCCGAAAAACTTTCACTGTTTTCGAAACCAAATTTAACCGGGTCAATTTTCCAACGTCGGGTTGGGAAAAATAAAGTGATTGATCGCCGGGAAGGTAGGCCAGGCTGTAAACGGCATCGTTGGATTCGGGTTTTTTCGAGGCCGGGAGTGACAGGAGTGTCGTCACCTGTTCCGCCGCCAGGTCTAGGAGGCGCAATTGGCGGGTTTCGGCGTCATAAAGAATCAAGCCGTTTTCCGGGGTAAAGGCCAAGAGGGAGGGCAGGTTGAAAGAAGCGGATTTAAACCCCCCATTGGATTGCCCCTTTTTCCCCGTTCCAGCCAGGGTCGAAACTTGGTTATTTTTTTCCAAGTCGATGACCCGGACACAGTGGTTGTCCCTATCCGCCACATATAAAAGTGTTCCTTGAGTGTTCGAGACGATGGCATTAGGGTGGTTGAAGAGGGCGGAATCAAAGGGCCCATCCCGAAAGCCGCTGTCCCCCTCGCCAGCCACTAGGCTGATGTAACTCCACATGGGAGTGAGGGCAGGGGCGGAGGGGTTGAAGCCAAGAAA
>CAZHFP010000042.1:0-12886 GCA_964531065.1 uncultured bacterium | reverse complement strand
AATTCCGGTTTTTAAAAACGGGTAAAGGCGGGAGGGAGCTGGGTGAATTGGTTTTAGCTTTTCTTCAGGGTTTTTTTACTAAATTTTAGTAAAATATTTCCCATGAGCTCTCACCCTACCATCAAGGACGTCGCCAAGAAGGCCGGCGTTTCCATCACCACTGTTTCCTTTGTCCTCAACAACCGCACCGACGTGGTGATCAGCGAGGAAGTCAAAAAACGCGTCCTCAAGGTAGCCCGGGACATGGATTACCATCCCAGCGCCATGGCGGCGGGGTTGGCGGGAAAACGAACCCGCAATTTGGGCGTTATTTTTTACCAGCAAGACTACATCATCTCCAATCCTTTTTACTCCTTTGTCATCGGCGGGGTCGTAAAGGAAACCAACGAGAAGGGTTTTAACCTTTTTTTTTCCTTCGTGGAAACGGTTTACGACGGGTACCAGAGCCTGCCCCAGATCATCCGGGAAAAAAACGTGGACGGAATCCTGGTCATCGGAAAAACGGACGCCAAGATGGTCAGCGACATCAAGGACCGCCGGATTCCGGTGGTCGCCATTGATAACTACCCGGCCTTAACCGGCATTGACACGATCCAGATGAACAACAAACAGGGGGCCATCATGGGCGTGGAGCACCTAATCCAATTGGGCCACAAGAACATCGGACTTTTGACCATTGTGGACAGGCGGCCGAGCATCGAGGAGCGCGAAGAAGGCTGGAAAGCCGCCCATTTCAAAAATAATCTGTCCCCCCACAAGGATTTCATTTTCGAGGCGGAGAAGCTGAGTTTTGGGGCGGCAAAGGACAAAATGAAGGAAGTTCTTAAGAAAAACAAGAAAATGACCGCTCTATTCTGCGTCAACGACGATATGGCGTCGGGAGCCCTCCGGGCCGCCCAGGACTTGGGGCGAAAGGTGCCGGATGACTTGAGCGTGGTGGGGTTTGACAATATCCTCATGGGCCTTTTTACCAATCCGGCCCTGACGACCGTGAGCCCCCCCAAAGAATACATGGGCAAGCTGGCGGTCGCTAGGGTTTTGGAAATTATCGAGAACAAAGAAAGCCCCGCCCGACGCCAGGAAGTCCCCAATGAATTGATCATTCGGGAATCTACCGGCAAGGTATAACTAAAATGAAAAATGTTTACACGAGCATATGGGCTTCCGTGGTGGGAATAATTTTAGAAATAATATCAATTCAAGAATCGCTTAAAGGGAACTCGACATTATTCTGGAGTTTTTTTTCAATTATCGGAGGAGTGGCTCTTTTGTTTTATATTTTTTTTCTTTTTAAACCTTTGTGGAAATATGATGAAACGAGTTTGGCCAATTGGACTTTCATCGATGGTTGGCGAAAATATAAATGGGATCAAGTGGAAGCATTAACATCTACGAATTTAGCTTCCGGGACGATAATTTCCTTAGACGATAAACGAAAAATTGTAATCGCGAAGGGGTTAACTCGGAATTTTTTAAAGACTTTGGCCGATGTTGTTTCCAATGTCCAAAGAAATGAAAAAACCTATATATCGCCTATTGTTTTAAAACGCGTAAAAAAATGAAAGATGAGAGTTCCTGAAGATGGCTGGGGTGGTGAAGACTTTTTTGGAGAAACGCAATGATTGTTGGCAAACAATTTAAGGAATATTGTGTCTTCGTTTTCCTTCTTCTCTTCGCTCCGGTTTTTATTTATGCCGATGAAATATCACGCGACGTTTTATATTTGAAAAATGGCGCTACTGTCCATGGCTACATCCTTGAGCAAGTGCCGAATGACCACTTGAAAATCCAAGCAAAAGACGGGGTTGTAAAATATAAAATGGAGGAAATCTTTAAGATGGAAAAGGAGAAGATAACCGTTGAAGGATCGAAGTCACCGATCTTGGCTTGCGCATTATCTTTTTTCCCCGGCGTTGGACAATATTACAACGGTCAAATCGCGAAAGGATTGATGGTGGATGGATTGTGTTTGTCGGGGTTAGGATTGGCTCTACTCAGTTTGGGGAATCCGAATTATTCACCGGCCGGATCACTTATCGTTACGGATCGGGGATTGAATTCCTTGGGTGGTTTTATGTATTTAGGCAGTTGGTTGTTTTCAATTATCGACGCACCCATTTCAGCTGCCGATATTAACGCGCAAAGGGATAAAGACAAGTTTAGCGAAACAGCTTCAATGTTTAATGGCCGATTCGCCCTTGGGATGAATTTGGGTTACTTGGAGAATTCTTCGATGAATTGTTTGCCAGGCGGAAGTGTTGTATTGAGATTCTAGGTTTATATAACTAAAGGTTTTATTGATTTCGCTGGAATTCAAACCCTAATCAGCCATAGATATAGGTCATCTCCCTCCTTGCCAATCCTCGGTAAAAGATGGAACATATTGGGATTCATCCCTCTGTCAGCGAGGACTTTTATGCCCCGAAAGAAAAAAGAAGTCTCCGAATCCAAGTCCGCCACGAAAGCTTCCGCTAAGCCGAAAGCCGCGGCCAAACCCAAGGCCGCTCTCAAAGTTAAGGCGCCTAAAGCCATTAAGGAACCCAAAGTTCCGAAGGTGGCCAAGGCTAAAGTTGAAAAGACGCTGCCGGTTAAGAAGTCCGCGGCCCCTTCCATTCCTACATCGCCCTTGAAGAAATTACAGCGTAAGGGTGAAACCCAAATGGTGGCCTTCATCCGTGATCCTCAATGTCTCTTTACTTATTGGGAAGTGACTCCGGAAAGCATCCAGTCCGTTAAGCAGCTGCTTCAAGATGAATTCACCGGCAGTTCCATGGTTTTAAGAGTGTTCCGGAGGGATTCGGACGGGAAAGTGGAATTGATCCAGGAAATATTCGTGGAGCCCAAAGACATGAACCGGTATATCTCCATTGCCGACCCGCGGGGAAGCTACTTTCTGGAGATTGCCCAAAAGGGGTCTTCGGGAAAAATAGCCGTCTTCGCCAGGTCCAATGAACTTTCGGCCGGTCCAACCGGTTTCACGGGCTCGTCCTGGTCTCCTTCCGCTTCCGACTTACAATGGGAAACGCCGGCGGGTCTTATGGAATATTTCTCCCAGGAAGAATTTGTCGAAACCTTTTTAACGCCCGGCGGGAGTTCCTCGGCCGACAGCCTGAAAAGAAAAATCGGCCGCTTCGCGTCATCTAACATCAGGTGACAGGCGCTTAGAACCGGGGACTAGGCCCAAGGTTCAAGGGACCAGGTAAAACGAAAGAAAAAACCATGCACTTCCAAACGGAGACTCGCCTCAGATTTTTTGAAGTGTTTGAACTGGCACATGGTCCCTGGAACCTAGTACCTATTTTATGACTGGTTTTCTCTCCCTCCTCCTCCATTGCCACCTTCCCTATGTCCGCCACCCGGAACACGAATATTTTCTAGAAGAAAATTGGTATTACGAAGCTCTGTTTGAGACTTACTTGCCCTTACTCGCGGTGTTTGAAAGACTGGAAGAGGAAAAAATTCCTTTCCGCCTCACCCTTTCGGTCTCGCCCACACTTCTATCCATGGGTCTGGACCCGCTCCTTCAGGAAAGGGCCGAACGCTACGCCGATCATCTGATCGCCTTGGCGGAACGGGAAGAAAAAAGGGTCCGCAAGATGCCCGAGTTTCAGCCCGTGGTGCGGATGTATCTTGCCAAGCTTCAGCATTACCGGGAACAATTTATCCACCGGTACGGGCGCAATATCGCCGAAGGTTTTAAAAAATTCCAAGACCTGGGCCGGTTAGAGCTGATGACCTGTGGAGCCACCCACGGCTATTTCCCGCTGTTAGGCGGGCGCGAAGCCGCCGTTCGGGCCCAAGTTCAGACCGCACTGGAACTTCACCAATCCTTTTTTGGACGGAAGCCCGCCGGTTTTTGGCTGCCGGAGTGCGGTTATCAGCCGGGGCAGGAGGCCATTCTTCGGGAACAGGGGCTGGATTATTTTTTCGTGGAAGCCCACGGCTTGCTCCAGGCCGTCCCGCGGCCCAAGTACGGCACCTTCGCTCCGATTACCTTTCCCTCGGGCATGTCCGTTTTTGGCCGGGACTTAGAGAGCGCCAAACAGGTATGGAGCGCTGAAGAAGGTTATCCGGGAGACCCGGATTACCGTGAATTTTACCGGGACGCGGGGTACGACCTGCCGGAAGCCGACCTCCACCCCTATCTTCAACCCGAGGGATTACGCCGTTTCACGGGATTGAAATATTACCGGATAACCGGGCCCACGGAACAAAAAGAGCCCTATGATCCCCTTCGCGCGGTTCAAAAAGCCCGCGCGCACGCCATTGATTTTTTGGCGCGGAGGAAAAAACAGGCTGAAGAAGTGTCCCAATGGATGGACCGCCCGCCCCTGATCAACTGCCTCTATGACGCGGAGCTGTTTGGTCATTGGTGGTACGAGGGGCCGGATTTTATCTATTTTCTTTTCGAGCGCCGTCATCAGGAAGCCCCAGCCTTGTCTTTTGTGTCGCCGTCGGATTACTTGAAGCAATTTCCCGTGAACCAGCCGGCCCAGCCGGTTTTTTCCTCCTGGGGATTGGGGGGCTATTCAGAGTTTTGGCTGAATGAAACCAACGACTGGATTTATCCCCATTTGAACAAAGCCTGCGATGAAATGATCCAACTGGCTTCCCGGCCTCTTCCACCCTCCGGGCTAACGGTCCGAGCCCTGAACCAGGCCGCGCGGGAGCTGATGCTGGCCCAAGCCAGCGACTGGGCCTTTATGATGAAGGCGGGAAACTACCGCTCCTTCGCCGAAAAAAGCATCAAGATCCATCTGATTCGTTTTCATCAATTGGCCCGTCAGATATTCCACCAGGATATTGATATGAAGTTTTTGTCCGATTTGGAGGAAAAAGACAACCTGTTCCCCCGGATAGACTTCCGGGTCTTTCAAAACGACACCCTCCGAAAGCAAGATGAAACCGTCCCTGAAGAATGGGATGAACGCCGGTAAGGCGCGGGGATCGGTTTTTCGGCGGCGAAAACGGCTCGGCTTTTAGGTTTTGGCCGTTTAATTTTATTTACCCCCTAAAAACCTTTGTTTTTCCCGCCTTCTTTTCGTATCCCCGGCGATATTTTTTTTGGTGAATCAGCCTTCCCCCATTACAATATCGCCACTTTCTTAATCTTTAGGAGAATTTTTGAAAACAGTGATCGGCGTGGACCTGGGCGGCACGAATATCGTGTCAGCCGTTGTTGATGAAAAGGGCAATGTCCTAGGCAAGGATAAGCGTAAAACCATGGCGCCCTTGGGCGCGGTTGGCGTTATGAACCGTATCGCGGACAGCGTCCATGCGGCCAGCGCCAACAGCGGTTTGTCTTGGGCGTCCCACATAGGGATCGGTGTGGGTTCACCCGGCCCCTTAAACCCTAAAAAGGGCCTGATCATTTACACGCCTAATCTCAATTGGAAAAACGTCCGGATCGTGGATTACCTTAAGAAAAAGCTGGGAAAGAAAGTAGTTTTGGAAAATGACGCCAACCTGGCGGCGTTGGGGGAGTCCTGGATCGGGGCGGGAAAAAACGAGAAACACGTTTTATGCCTGACCCTGGGAACGGGTGTGGGCGGGGGACTTATCCTCGATGGGAAAATTTACGAGGGTGCCTGGGGCGTGAGCAACCATATCGGCCACATCGTCGTGGACCCCCATGGCCCCAAGGCGCCCTACGGCAACAGCGGGATATTGGAACAATATTGTTCCGCCACGGGCATCGTACGGATGGCCGGTGAAGCGGGTTTGAAACCTCCGGCCGGGCAGCCTTTGGAGGCCTATAGTTTCCAAAAGATGGCGGAGGCGGGAAATCCAAAAGCCTTGAAGGTTTACGCGAAGGCGGGCCAAATGCTCGGGGTGGGCCTCACGACCGCGATCCATCTATTAAACCCGGGAATTATCATTCTCAGCGGCGGGGTCGCCGGCGCGGGGGATCTTTTGATCAAGCCCATGATGAAAGAACTCAAAACCCGTTGTTTTGCCTCCCACCTCAAGGGGTTGAAGTTTAAGATGGCAAAACTTGGCGATAATATGGGTGTGGTCGGCGCCGCGCGTTTAGCCTGGCAAACCTTTAAATAAGATAAAATATCCAGTAAATAACGGCAAAATCGGTGATTTACACTAAGAAAAAAAGTTGAATTACCGTTTAATCACCCCTAAAATGACGCCTTTAATTGACCCCGTACTTCGGTACTGGGTTGATTTTGTTGTGAAGCAGCGGGTTAACCGCTGTTTTAATTCAAGGAGGATTTTCATGAAGCGTTTTTTCGCTGCGTTGATGGCTGTGTTGTTCTTGGGCATGACCACCGTTGTGATGGCTGACGAAGCTGCCGCTCCGGCCGCTACGCCGATGGTGAAGGCGATGAAGAAGCACAAGAAAGCCAAGAAGGCTAAGAAAGTTGCTGCCGAAGCTGCTCCGGCCGCTTCAACGACTCCCGCCGCTAAGTAATTAGGGAGTTTTTGGTTTTTAAAGTTTCGGGTTGGAAACAGCCTGAGACTTCCAAATCATCGGGTGGGTCCTTCGGACCTGCCCGATTTTTTTTTGCCCGCTGAGAGTCAGGTGCCAGGTATCAGGTTTCAGGTTCTATCTGGAACCATGCACCTGGAACCTGAAGGCTGGTTTTAGAATTCGTCCGTGACGGCGCCTTGGCTGGCCGAGGAAACTAAATAAGCGTATTTTCCTAGGACACCCTTCGGGTAGGGATTCACGATGGGTTTCCACTTGGCTTTCCTTTTCTTTAGTTCAGCGATGCTGACATGTAATTCTAGCTTCTTTTTAGGCGCGTCGATCGTAATGAGATCCCCGTCTTTTATCAAAGCGATAGGGCCGCCCACCTGGGCCTCGGGGGCGATATGGCCCACGACCAGTCCATGGGTTCCTCCCGAAAACCTTCCATCGGTAATCAATCCAACCTTTTCGCCTAATCCCTGGCCCACCAGGGCCGCGGTAATGGCCAGCATTTCCCTCATGCCGGGCCCGCCCTTGGGACCTTCGTAGCGAATGACGACGACGTCACCCGCCTTGATTTTTTTCTTCTCAATGGCCGCGAAAGTGGCTTCCTCGCCGTTGAAGACCTTGGCCGGGCCCGTGTGCTTTATCACTTTGAGGCCCGAAATTTTGGCGACGGCTCCCTCGGGGGCCAGGTTGCCCTTCAAGATCACCATGGGCGCCGTTGGGTGAAGCGGATCCGATAGGGGCCGGATGATGGGTTGGTTTTTAGACAGAGGCGCGGCGGCTTTCAGGTTTTCCTTCACGGTTTTTCCCGTCACGGTCAGACAGTCCCCATGGATAAGCTTGGCTTCCAAAAGGAGCTTCATGACGGCGGGGATTCCGCCGATGCGGTCTAGGTCCGCGGCCACGTATTTTCCGCTGGGTTTCAGATCCGCCAGATGGGGGACCTTGTCCCCGATGCGGTTGAAATCCTCGATGGCCAAGTTGACGCCGACGGATTTGGCCATGGCGATCAAGTGAAGCACCGCGTTGGTGGATCCGCCGAGCGCCATGACAACCGTGATGGCGTTCTCAAAAGCCTTCTTGGTCATGATGTGCTTGGGGCGGATATCTTTACGGATGAGTTCCACCAAGGCCGCTCCGGCCTGGTCGCATAAGATCCGCTTGGGTTCGCCCACGGCGGGTTGGCAGGAATCGTGGGGCAGGGCCATGCCCATGGCCTCAATGGCTGAGGCCATAGTGTTGGCCGTGTACATGCCGCCGCAGGACCCGGCGGTGGGGCAGGCATTGCACTCGATGGCTTTCAACTCTTCCTTTCCGATTTGTCCCGTGCTGTACTTACCGACCGCCTCAAAAACCGAGACGATATCGAGGGCCTTGCCCTTGTAATTGCCGGGCATGATGGTTCCGCCGTAGATAAAAAGGGAAGGAATGTTTAGCCGTCCCATTCCCATCAAGGCTCCCGGCATGTTTTTGTCGCAGCCCCCGATGGTGACAAGGCCGTCAAATCTCTGGGCGCTGGAAACGGTCTCGACGGAGTCGGCGATGACTTCCCTAGAAACGAGCGAGAATTTCATTCCCTCGTGGCCCATGGAAATACCGTCGGAAACGGTGATGGTGCCGAAAGTCTGGCCCATGGCGCCGGCGGCCTGGAGGCCCCCCTTGACCCTTTCAGCTAGTTCGTTCAAATGAATATTACAGGGGGTAATTTCACTCCAGGCGGAAGCGATGCCGACGATGGGTTTCTCGAAATCCGCGTCTTGGAACCCCACGGCGCGCAGCATCGCGCGGTTGGGCGCCCGTTTGTCTCCTTCGGTCATCATGGAGGATCGGGATTTCATTTTGTTTTTCATGGTTGTGCCTTTCAGGAAGAATGAGGCACATTCTAGTGATTTTGGGGGAGTGACTCAAGCCGTCCGAAGGCGTAAAAGGAAAAAGGTGAAGACCCCGAAAAAGAGGAAAAAGAGGAAAAAACCAACGCGCAAGCTGAGGGGTTCATAACGCAATTCCACTTGGTTATTTCCCTGATCGAGGATGATTCCCATGAGAACTTCATTACAAGAAAAAATTTCGGCAGCATGGCCGTTTACCCAGGCTTTCCAGCCGGGAAGAAAGGTCTTTTGCAGGATCATGAGCGAGTTTTCTGTTTTTGCCTGGAGTCCTAGACGCGTTTCATCCCAGTTCAATAGAGTGGGAAGAGGTTTTTCTGCTATTGGAGAAAAAAAGATAAAAGACGGATAAGTTTTGGAGTCAAATAAAACCTTTGAATCACAAAGATAGGCTTTGGGCAATGTTTCCTGCAGTGAGTAGGTGTAGGGGTAATGGTTTTGGACTGTTTTGAAAGGTTCAGAAAGGGTGAGGGGAGAATCTGAAACGATTTGATCCACTCCCAATTTGCGCAGGGTTTCCACATGTTTTGAAAATCCAATAGGATCGCGGTCCTTATAAACCCAGGAAAACCAACCCAGTTCAGCGAGTATTTTTTCATAACCCGGCAATGCCGGATTGGCGTCAATCACTAGATTAGGCCGGCCCGAAATTAAATTCATATTGGGATAGGCCATCTCCCCATACTGGGGCGGCAGGGGCGAGGTGTTCTTGTAAAGCATCACCAGCGAACGGTTTTGCGGCGCCGCGTAGGCGGGGGCCGGGATGTCCGAGGGTTTGTAAAATACATTTCCTAAGGGCATGCGGAAAATCATCAGGTCGGTGAAAATCAGAGCCAACAAAAGACCTTTCTGGAAATCAAGATTCCATTTTTTCCGGTTCCAAACCGTCATCAGAAGCGCTCCTAAAAGAAGGAGGGGAATTAAAACCGTGGAGTTGCGGAAATCCAGGCTGGCAGAGAGGGCATTCAGCTTTTCAGGCAAGCGGGCCAAATACGCGGCCAGAGGCTGGGTGTGGAGTGAATCCCCTAAAAGGAAATGCTGGGTGAGCCAGGAAGCGGTAGATTCCAAAAGGGGTCTGCCAAAGTTGAGGAGGAACCATCCTGTGAGAATTAAAAGAAGGGCGAATGAAGCCAGTGCTAGGGCCAGTTTTCGGCCCTTGCGGAGGAGATGTTCACCGTTGAACCAATCGTCCCACGCGTAAGCTGCGCCCAAGCCCGTGGCCCAAGTGATCAAATGCCAATAGCGGGACGGATCCCGGAACCAGGAAAAAAATGGCAGGGATTGGACCCAACTGTAGAGAAAGAAAAATTTTCCCAAGGCCATGGTAAGGCCGAACAGGGCGGTCAGGCCGATCCAGCGACGCTGTGGATTTTTTCGCGAGAGGAAGAGCAGGATGAAAAAAAGACCGATGATGGAAAAGGCCACCTGCATTTCCACGAACTGGTATTGCCACCAATAGGTGGAACCGGCCCGGTCAAATTGGTCCCGTCCGAAGAACCATGGAAAAACCAGGGTCAGGAAGTTCAACGGCGTCCAGGAGTGGAAAAAACGATCCGTCTCGCCCCATTGAAAATGAAATCCATCCATGGAAAGGTTCTCACCCACAAAAAGAATCAGGGGGGAGGCGACGATGAAAGCACCGAGAAACAATCCCGTAACCGCTTTGATCCTTTTCCTCATTTCCCCTCGCCCCTTGCGGGAGAGGGCTAGGGTGAGGGGTGGTGGAAATTTGGAAACGGTCAACGGCACCCTCACCCTGGCCCTCTCCCCTCGAGGGAGAGGGGAAAGTTGAGAATTGTCGGCTAAAAAGGCCCAGCTTAAAAAGAAAAGACCCTCGAGGAAAAAGATTTGGGGATGTCCGGATAAAAGATTCAACCCCCAAAAAAGTCCCGAAAGCATCAGCCAAAAGAAAGAAGCGCCCGAACCATAACGAAGCAGAGCCCAGAAGGCCCAAGGAAAGAATGCGCAGGCCCAGGCCACGTTCCAATGGTCCAATTGGGCCATCCTTTGGCCGTTATAGGTCCAAAGGAAGGCCAACAGAAGGCAGGCCGAAATAGAGAAGCCCAATTGCCGGCCTAAGACATAAGTTCCCAAGAGGAAAATCGAGAAGGGCGCCAGAAAAATAAGGTTGATCATCACCACGGAAGATGAAATGAAGTGGAAAATCGAAAGAATCGGGGAAAGGACGCCCGCCATGGAAACGGCGGCCATGGGAGCGCCGTGATAAGCCAGGTCGCAAATAAGGGGGAGTTTGTCCTGGGCCAGATGTCCGTGGACCCATTGATAGAGGGGGTAATAGAGAACGGTGGAATCGAGCGAAAGGAAAATTTCAGAGGTGAAACGGGGTAGCCAATCCTTAAAGCAGATGAGGAAGGACGCGGTAAGAATAAAATAGGGGAAAAAGGGTAAAAGTGAAAAGGTTGAAATGCGCGAAGGTTTAGAGGTGGTTTGTTTTTTGCCACTTCCCCCTTTGACAAAGGGGGATTGAGGGGGATTTAGCTTTTGACGTTTCTTCAAAATCCCCCCTAGCCCCCCTTTGTTAAAGGGGGGAATTGAAAAATCGTTTCAAAACTAATGACAGCTATTTATTTTTCTCAAGGAACGAGAGCAGTTCGCTAGTGACGGTTCCAACGCAGATTTCTTCCACTGGGCCCCGCATGGTTAGTTCGAATTTATCACTGACCTGGATGGACAGATCGCCGCCGGGCATGTGGATGGTCAGGTCCTTGTCGGTGAAGCCCCGCTTCACGCAGACCGCCGCCACCGCGCAGGAGGAGGAGCCCGAGGCCAGGGTATAGCCGGCGCCCCTTTCCCAAATTCTCACCGAGACTTCCTTTCGGTTGTTGACCACCGCAAATTGGACATTGGTTCGGTTAGGGAAAAGCGGATGGTGCTCGAAGAGGGGGCCGTATTCGTGAGCCAGAGACTCGGCTTGCTCGATATCGTTGGCAAAAACAACACAATGGGGATTGCCCATCGAAACACAATTGATACGGAAATTATCCCCGGGCTTGATGGGCGGAATGAGACGATCAATCACTTCCGCCTCGCTTGATGGCACGTTAACAGGAATCTTTCCCGCTGAAAACTCGGCCTTGCCCATATCCACGGTGACGGCCACGGCCTTGCCGATGACCAGGTGAAGCTGAGCCTGGACGATGCCTCCTGCCGTCTCAATCTCGAAAAAGGTTTTGTTGGTATAGCCATGCTCAAAGAGGAATTTGCAGAAAATCCGCAGGCCGTTGCCGCTCTTTTCCGCCTCGCTGCCGTCAGGGTTGTAAATCCTCAGGCGCGCCTCGGAAGAGGTTGATTTTTCCAGGGCCAGGATGCCGTCGGACCCAACCCCGGTGTTGCGGTTACAGACGCGGATGATGTTTTCAGGGGTCAGTTTGAATGAGAGGACCGAAGGGTCCATGACCAGATAGTCGTTACCGAGGCCGTGAGACCGGACGAATTGGTTCTGGGTGAGCATAAGATTCCTCAAGAAAAGGATTTCAAAAAAATCCAACACGAAGCCATGAAGGCTCTAAACAAACACAAGACTTAAGGGTTCATTATTCTCAAATAATTTTAAAACTTAGAATCTTTGCGGCTTCGTGTTGGCTTTAGATTTAGCCTTTGACACAGTAAAGATTCGTGTAATCGTCCGGGTTGAGGCTATAGCGTTCCAGAAGGGCTTGGGGATTGGCGGCCTTAACCCGCCCCTCTTTTTCCGAGATTTCCTTGACGCTAAAGCCAAGTTGTCCCAGGTTTTTCAGGAACTTTCCCGGGTCCGAACCGCAGGCCTTCAGGCACCGGGGCTCGAATTCAGCGACTAATTTCAGGGAACGGTTCTTCCGGATCAGGCCCCTCATCCCCTCCAAGGCCAGCGCTTCCGATCCCTGAATATCCATTTTAATGAATTGAACCTTCTTGTCCATTTTTTTAAAGAAATCATCCAGGGCTACGGCCTCAATCGGGACGGACTCACGGCCGTCCTTGGAATCGTAAACGCGGTGGTCGCCCCGATTGGTCTGGCTTCGGAAAAGTCTGAGGGTCCGGGTTTTACTGGAGACGGCTTTGTTCACCAGGACCACGTTTCGATAGCTGTTTTGCTCCACGTTTTTTTTCAACAATTGAAAATTCGCCGGGTCGGGCTCGAAGGCGTACACCCGGCCCTGAGGGCCCACTTGTCTTGCCGCGATGAGGGTGTAGTAGCCGATATTGGCGCCGATATCCAAAACCACCGATCCGGCGCGGATCTGCTTCATGAAAATCCCCGTTTCCACCGGCTCGTAAATCTCCTGGGTCGCCAGCTCCAATGTATCCTTATCATCCAGCCACATTTTGTGCCCCTGGACCTGGACGCGGCTGGGACGCGAAAGCCGGAAAGCGAACTCGTAAAGGGAGCGCAGGGGTTTGATCCTTCCCAGGCCGTGTCCCGAGACGGCGGCGGCAAAATTTTTAACGAGCGCTAATAAAGGGCTACGCATTTTTGGGTTTCCTTGAGGGGCCCCGGCTCAAAAACCAGAACCCCAGGGTCGCGAGAACCCATAGTATAAAACTTATTTGAAGGGGAAAGACCCAATCC
>CAZHFP010000041.1:0-20137 GCA_964531065.1 uncultured bacterium | reverse complement strand
AGGATGAGCATTGGGGTTTTGGAATTTTTTTCGATCCTTAAAAAATAATTTTACCACCAAGGCACCAAGGGCACCAAGAAAGTCAAGACAAGAAAAATATTTTTAAATATTTTTATTTATCTTGGCCGTTAGATGAAGTTTTGTTTTTGGGCGTTCTCAAATATTTTTGAAAGTTTTCAAAAAAGATGAAAATAATTTTGAAAACGACTTTCTTGATGCCATTGGTGCCTTGGTGGTTAATTGCTTTGTTTTTGGAAAATTCTTGACTTATATTCCACAGGTTGTATAGTTCGAAGGAGTTAACCCCAAGCCCTTTACCAAGCCCTATTAAACCGTCGATGGAGGCAGGATGACGCCCGTAAGTTCTCCGCCAACGGAACCAGACGCTTCCACATCCCCCTTTTATGGGTTGATCCAGCAAATACCCCTTCAATGTTTCGAGCAGGAAAGATTCCTTCAGTCCGAACTCCTGGGCGTTCAAGTTTATCCTGAAAAATCCATCCTCGTTTTGCGCCTTAAAATGTCCGCGCCCGTTCCGCCCGAAACCTACGCCAGCGTCAGCGGCTATTTAAAAGAAAGCCTGCCGGACGTCAGCCGGGTGGTGCTCGATGTCCATTACCCCGGATCCGTCATCACCCCCGCCGATTACATCGCCGCCCACGAAAAAGATATGCTCTTTTGTCTGATGGAGGAAGCGGACATCGCGGAGGGGTGGTTTTCCCATTACCGGTTTGAAACTCAGGACCTTAAAGTTTCTTTTCAGGTCCCCCATGAATTGGCCCGCCAGCAATTGGACCGCAAGCAATGCGCCAGGTTTTTGGAGGAGATCCTTCAAAAACGCTGCGGCGCCGTGGTGAAGGTCCAGTTAGAAATTAATCCCGCCTTGATGCCGGAAATTCCCGTGGTTCAAGCCGCGGAAGCGCCCTCGGGGTTCACGGCGGCGCCTCCCGCGTCGGTATTAATCTTCGGAAGAAAAATCGCCGAAGAGCCCCAATCGATGAACATCACGGATGAGCAAAACGGGTTCGTGGCCCAGGGCGAAGTGATTATGTATGAAGCGTTCCAGACCCGCAGCGGCCGGTTCCTCGTCAAAATGACCATCACCGATTACAACGACTCGTTGGATGTTATTTTTTTCCACGAGAACGACGGAAAGTATAAGAACGGAGTCAAGGAAAGGGATTGGGTCCGGGTCCGAGGGGATTTGCGTTTCAATAAATATTCCGCCGAAGATTTAGTTCTCAACGTCCGCGACATCATGAAGGTCCCGCCGCCTGAATCCCGCATGGATCGGGCCGCCGAAAAGCGCGTGGAGCTCCATTGCCATACCCAAATGAGCCGGATGGACGGCCTCTCCAAAATCGAGCGTCTCATTGAACGGGCGGCCAAATGGGGGCATTCGGCCATCGCCATTACCGATCACGGCGTGGTCCAGGCCTATCCGGAAGCCAAGGCCGCGGCGAAAAAGAACAACATCAAGCTGATTTTGGGGATGGAAGGTTATCTGGTGGATGAGTTCAAGCGGGAAAAGGGCATGCCCATTTACCACATCATCCTCCTGGTTAAGAACAAGGTGGGCCTCAAAAACCTCTATAAACTCGTTTCCGAAAGCCACATGAAATATTTCTACAAACGGCCGTTGATTCCCCGGGCCCTGCTGGAATCACATCGGGAAGGCTTGGTCGTGGGTTCGGCCTGTGAGCAGGGTGAAATTTGGCAGAATCTCCTGCACAAGGGCAGACCTCTTGAGGAAGTCGTTCCCTTTTACGATTACGTGGAAATTCAGCCCTGCGCCAACAATGAGTTCATGATCCAGGACGGAACCGTTAAGAGCATGGAAGAACTTCAAAGCCTCACCCGGGTGCTTTACGACACGGGTAAAAAGATGGGGAAAATGGTCTTGGCTACCGGCGACTCGCACTTCATCGAGCCCCAGGACGAGGTTTATCGAAGAATTCTCCAGTCGGGCATGGGCTACGGCCTGGAACGCCAGGCTCCGCTTTATTTCAAGACCACCGATGAGTTAAAAAAAGATTTCGACTATTTTGACCCCGAAATCGTCCATGAGTTGGTGGTGACCAATCCCCACAAGGTCGCGGACATGATTGAGGATGTGGAACCCCTGCCGACCCAGACCCTGTCTCCCATGTGGGAGGGAGCGGACAAAGAACTGCGGGAAATCGCCACTGCCCGGGCCCACGAGCTTTACGGAGCCGATTTGCCTGATTTTATCGAGAAGCGTTTAAACAAAGAACTGGACGCCATCATCAACAACAAGTTCGCCACCCTTTATGTTATCGCCATGAAACTGGTGAAAAAATCCCTCTCCGACGGCTATATCGTGGGTAGCCGGGGAAGCGTGGGAAGCTCCTTCGTGGCTTTCTTGAGCGGCATCACCGAAGTGAATCCCCTGCCGCCCCATTGGATTTGCCGGGAAGGGCATCACCATGAGTTTTCGGAAAATGCCTCATCCACCGCGGGAGTGGATATGCCGGCGAAGAACTGCCCGAAGTGCGGCAAGGACATGGCCCGGGACGGTTTCTCCATTGCTTTCGAGGTCTTCATGGGCTTTAAGGGCGACAAGATGCCGGATATTGACTTAAATTTTTCCGGCGAATACCAGCATATCGCGCATAAATACGTTGAAGAACTTTTCGGCAAGGACCATTGTTTCCGCGCGGGAACCATTTCCGCGGTCCAGGATCGGATTGCCTTCGGCTTCGTGAAAAAATTCATGGAAGAAGCCGGCCGCAAAGCCCGCAACGCCGAGCTCAACCGAATGGTCAAGGGATGCTCGGGCGTCTCTAAAACCACGGGCCAGCATCCGGGGGGCATCGTTATCCTCCCCAAGGAAATGGAAATCACCGACGTTTGTCCCGTGCAGTTTCCCGCGGACAATAAAGACGGCGATGTCATCACTACTCATTTTGATTACAACAGCATGCACGACTGTCTGGTCAAGCTCGACATCCTGGGTCATGACAATCCCACGAGCCTCAAGCGGCTTGAAAGCATGACGGGCGTCTCACCGGTGGGAATCGCCTTGAACGATGTCCCGACCATGAGCCTCTTTTCGGGGATCAAGGCCTTGAACCTCAAGGAAAAAATCGACAAGGACCTGGGAACCTTAGGGGTTCCGGAATTTGGAACCGGTTTTGCCATGGACATGCTTCGGGACACAAAGCCCTCTAAGTTTGAGCATCTGGTCCGCCTGTCCGGGCTGGCTCACGGCACCGATGTTTGGCTGGGCAACGCCCAGGAGCTGATCAAAAAAGGAACCGCGACGCTCTCCACGGTTATTTCCACCCGGGATGATATGTTGAATGATTTGGTGGCCAAAAAAATGGACGAGGCCCTGGCGTTCAAGGTGATGGAAGATGTGCGCAAAGGCAAGGGATTAAAGCCCGAGTATGAGCAGGCCATGGCGGCGGCCAAGACGCCGGCTTGGTACATTGAAAGCTGCCGCAAGATCAAATATATCTTTCCCAAGGCCCACGCGGTGGCCTATTGCATCATGAGTTTCCGCATCGCCTACTTTAAGGTCCACCACCCGCAAGCTTTTTACGCGGATTATTTCACCAATAAGGTCTCGGGCTTTGACGCGGTGGTGGCCTGCGACGGAATGGGGCGCATCAAGGACCGTATCAAGCTCATCCGTTCTATTGAAAAGCCTACCGCTAAGGAACAAGATGAGGCCTCGGTGCTCGAGGTGGCGGAGGAAATGTACGCGCGGGGGTTTAAGTTCCTGCCCGTGGATCTTTTCAAGTCCATGGCCCACCAGTTCCAATTGGAAGAGGGGGCCATTCGTCCGCCCTTGATTGGTTTGCCCGGGCTCGGCGAGACAGCCGCGGAAGCCATCGTGGAAGAACGGAAAAAGGGTCCCTTTAGTTCCATCGAGGATTTGGTGGAAAGGTGCGGAGTGAACAAGAACGTGGTGGAGATCCTCAAGACCCACGGTTGCCTCAAGGATATTCCTGACTCTAAGCAGGTTTCCCTCTTTTAACGGGCTTTTTCCAAAAATCCTTTGCTTTTCAACGCTTTCAAGCCTCCCCTCTTGCCATCCCCCGGCCTTTCTGATAAAACAATCGTGAATTTAAGGCAATCCCAAGAAGTGGGCCCTTTCCAGGCCTACTTTTTTTTTCTCATTTTTTAGCCTTCGATGGGCCGGTAACAAGTTCGCGGGATTCATGAACGGCCGAAAGGCCGTTTGTCGTTTAAGGGGAAAGGCGTCATGGGTCAGTTGGATGGACCGAAGGTTTCCCAGCTTCAGGAAATCGCCGAAGCTGTGGTGAAGGATAATTTTTTAGAGCTCTTTGAGCTTAAAAGCAGGCCCCAGGGGGGCAAGCTGGTTGTGACGGTGGTGATTGATAAAAAAAGCGGCCCGATTACGGTAGAAGATTGCTCCCTCGTCAGCCGGGACCTGGAAAAAAGGCTGGATGAGCTGGACTTGATCGAAACCGCCTATCTTTTAGAGGTTTCGTCCCCGGGGCTGGACCGCCCTCTCAGGCATTTGGAAGATTGTGAAAGATTCAAGGGCCGGATGGCCCAGTTTGTGTTTCACGAGCTGATGGAAGGGCAAATGACCCTCCAAGGAAAACTAGGAGAAGTGGTTGAGGGTAAAGTCGAAGTGAAGCTGGATAAGAACCGGAATATTTTGGTTCCATTTGAGGCGGTGAAGGCCGCCCGGCTGGTAGTGGAACTGTAGAAACAACGCCAACAAGAACAAGGGGATGTCATGGGTAACGAATTAGCCTTGGTCATGAGCCAACTTGAACACACCAAGCGAATCGACAAGAAAAAACTTGTTGAGGCGATCCAGGCCGCTTTGTCCACTGCCGCCAAAAAAATCTATGGTATGGGGCAGGAAGTGGATGTGGAATTCGACGACGTCAATTATGAGTTCAAGGCCTTCTACCTGAAAGAAGTTGTGGACGCCATTTCCGACGGCGGCATCCAAATGACCCTCGCCGAGGCCCGCAAGCACAATCCGGAAGCCCAAATCGGTGAAGTTGTCCGGGTCCGCATTCCCGCCGAGCAGTTCGGCCGTATCGCGGCTCAAACGGCCAAGCAAGTTATCGTCCAGAGGGTCCAGGACGCCGAACGCCAAAGCGTTTACGACCAGTTTAAAGAAAAAGAAGGCGACCTGATCACGGGCAGCGTACTGCGTTACGAAGGCCGCAACGTCATTGTTTCCCTCGGCGACGCGGAGGCCCTGATGCCGGCCAAGGAACAGGTTCCGCGCGAGCGTTACTCCACCGGCGAGCGTATGAAGTTTTTGGTGTTGGAAGTGCGCAAGACGGTCAAGGGACCGGCCATCATCGTGACCCGCGCCCATCCCAATTTAGTCCGCAAACTTTTCGAATTGGAAGTCCCGGAAATTTACGACGGGAACGTGAAGATCGAGAGTGTGGCCCGGGAAGCCGGCGCCCGCACCAAAATTTCTGTCCGCGCCATGGGCGATGACCGCATCGACGCGGTCGGGGCCTGCGTGGGCGTCAAGGGTATCCGCGTGCAGAATATCGTGGACGAGATCCGCGGGGAAAAGGTCGACATCGTGCGCTGGGATGAGGAGCCTCATTCTTATCTCGCCAACTCGCTCTCGCCGGCCAAGATTTCCCGAATCGTATTTCATCCCGAGATTCCCTCGGCGGAAGTTATTGTTCCCAACGACCAGCTTTCCCTGGCCATCGGCAAAAAGGGCCAGAACGCCCGGCTGGCCGCGCGCCTGACGGGGATCAAGATTGACATTAAAAATGAAGAACAGCACGCCGGAGAAGAACGGGCCCGGATGGACGCCCACTTCCAGGAAATTCAGCAGGAAGTGCCGGCGGATCTGGCTGCCGCCAACATCGAGGCTCCCTCCTCGGGCGCGGCCGCGGGGCTGACGGACGAAACCCGCAAAGACGCTCCTCCTGACGAGATTGACGAGGGCGCGGTGACGGGGGAAATCCCCTTGACTCCCGAGCTCAACAAAGACAAGGAAGGGATCCCGACGATTCCGCCTTCGCCGGAACTGTCCCAGACCAACGAGCCGGAAACTCCCGGGGAGGAAATTTAACCGCCCATGGGTAAACGACTTTTCGAATTCGCCAAAGAGCTGGGCCTGCCCAGCAAAGATATTCTCGACCGCTGCAAGAAGCTGGGATTCGCCATTCCCAGCCAATTGACGGTCGTGGATGAAAAAATTCAATCGGACATCCGCAGGGATTTAGGGTTGGCAGACCTGGTTTCCGCCGCCGCCAGCGCCGCGGCGGCCCCCGCCGCGCCAGCGTCCAAGCCTTCCGGGATTAGAACTCCGGCGACCACCGCTTCCAGTCCCGCCGCCGCGCCGCTGAAGACTATTCTGAAACCCTATTCCCTCTCGGCGCCCACCGCCACCTATCCGGCGCCTAAGACTATGGGTCCCAGGCCCAAGCCCGCCATGACGCCCCGCAAACCGGGCGGCTCTAAGTCCCTGCCGCCGCGTTCCGGAGGCCATGGATTAGCCGCGGGACGGCCCAAGAGCGTTACCTCGTCAAAAAATGAGGCGGTCGTTGAAAAACCAAAAACGGAAGAGTTCAACGCCGACGGTACGCCGATGGAACCCAAGGTTCTGACCCTGGTGAAAATCACCGAGGGCATTACGGTGGCGGAGCTGGCGCAAAAACTCAACGTCAAGGCCGGCGTCCTTATTAAGGAAATGCTGGACCTTAAAATTTTGGCCACCATCAACCAGCGGCTGGATATGACCGTGGCCGAAACCCTGGCCTCGGCCCATGACGCCCAAGTGGAAGTGGTTCCGCTTTACGGTTCGGAAATGTTCGAGGAAGCCCCCGATGATCCGAAAGATCTGAAACCCCGGTCGCCGGTGGTGACCATCATGGGCCATGTCGACCATGGCAAGACCCTGCTTTTGGACGCCATCCGCAAAACGAAAGTGGCCGAAGGCGAAGCCGGCGGCATCACCCAGCATATCGGCGCGTACCAAGTGAAGCATGAAAAGGGAACTATCACGTTCCTCGACACACCGGGCCACGAGGCCTTTACCCTGATGCGCGCCCGCGGCGCCAAGGCCACCGACATTGTGGTTCTGGTGGTGGCGGCCGATGACGGCGTCATGCCCCAAACGTTAGAAGCCATTGACCACGCCAAGGAAGCCAAGGTTCCCATCATCGTGGCCATCAACAAGATCGACAAGCCCGAGGCCAACCCGGACCGGGTGAAGACCCAGGTCGCGGAAAGGGGTTTGGTCCCTGAGGAGTGGGGCGGCACGACCATTTACGTTGAGGTGTCGGCCAAGAAGCGGCTGAACTTGGAAAAATTATTGGAAATGATCCTGCTCCAAGCCGAGGTTTTGGAACTCAAGGCCAATCCGAGCCGCGCCGCCAAGGGCGTGGTGTTGGAAGCCAGGCTGGACAAGGGCCGCGGGCCCGTGGCCACTCTTTTGGTTGAAAAAGGAACCCTTAAGGTTGGAGAAAATGTTTTGGCCGGCAGCACCTATGGGCGCGTCAAGGCCATGCACGACGACCTGGGACGGATTGTAAAGGAAGCCGGACCCGCCACTCCGGTGGAGGTCTTGGGACTCTCCGATGTTCCCCAGGCCGGCGATACCTTCTACATGATGGAAGACGCCAAGGCTGCGCGTGAAATTTCCGGACGCCGCACGGAAGCCTTGAAGGACAACCGGTTGGTGGGCGCCATGAAGCACATCACCCTGGACAACCTTTTCGAGCAGATCAAAGAAGGGCAGATTAAAGAACTAAAAGTTATCGTAAAGGGCGACGTGCAGGGATCGGTGGAAGCTTTGGCTTCCTCCCTGGAAAAACTTTCCGCCGAGAAGGTCGCGCTCCGGGTCATCCACAAGGGAACGGGCAACATCGTCAACTCCGACATTTTGCTGGCTTCCGCCTCCAACGCCATCGTGGTGGGGTTCAACGTGAAGATGGATTCCAATGGCAAGGCCACCGCGGAAAAAGAAGACGTGGACGTGAGGGTTTACAAAATCATTTACGACGCGGTGGAAGACGTCCGCAAGGCGATGGAAGGCATGTTGGAGCCCACCTACCGCCAAGTCTCGATCGGCAAAGCCGAAGTCCGCCAGCTCTTCAATACCCCCAAGGGCGTCATCGCGGGCTGCATGGTTTTGTCCGGCAAGATCACCAGCAAAGCCAAGGTGAAGGTGATGCGTGCCGACGTGATGGTCCACGAGGGGGCCCTGTCTTCGTTGAGGCGATTCAAAGATGACGTTAAAGAAGTTGCCAGCAACTACGAATGCGGCATCGGGGTCGATCATTTTGACGAAATTCAGATCGGTGATCAGCTGGAAGCCTATGTGCTGGAAGCGGTTGCCCAAAAATTAGTGGACTAGAGGAAATTTTGAATTTTGAATGTTAAATTTTGAATTTTGGGTATTTTCGCGAAGCGAAAATTTCAATCATTTAAAACTCAAAATTCAGAATTCAAAATTCCAGAGGTTTTTATGGGTTTCAAAAGGGCGGACAAGGTATCAGAAGCCATTAAACGGGAAATCAGCATGATGCTGACCCAGGATGTTAAAGATCCCCGAATCCATTTCGTGACGGTGACGACCGTGGAGGCCGCTGATGACCTCCGGCATGCCAGGATTTTTGTTTCCGTCCTAGGCGATGAGGCGACCCGCAAGGAAACCATGCTGGGCCTGGAGAAGGCCAAGGGTTTTTTGAGGGGCGAATTGGGCCGCCGGCTCCAGTTGCGCTACACCCCGGATATCCACTTCCATTTAGATAAGTCCCTGGATCACGCGATGAAGATCAAGGGTATCTTGAACGAGATTAAGGCGGGGGAAAAGCCGAAAAATGAGACTTAAGACGAAACCCGCCTCCAAAACTTCAGCTTCCAAATCCTCCCGAAAAAATTATTTTTCTCCGGAAAAATTCGCCAAGGTCGTCCGCCTGATCAAGTCTAAAAAATCTTTCCTGCTCACCACCCATGTCAATCCCGATGGAGACGGTTTGGGCGCCGAATCGGCCCTTTATTTGGCCCTGAAAAAGCTCGGAAAAAAAGTTCAAGTGGTGAACCACGATCTCCTGCCCAAGCGCTTCGAATATCTGGGGTTCTGCCAGGCCTACCGGGCTTCCGATTCCATTCCGGCCCATGAGGTTTGCTTCGTTTTGGACGCGGGTGGATTCGGCCGAATCCGGGACGACGTGAAGCGCGAAGAATTCGCTACCCTGGTCAACGTGGACCACCATTTTTCCAACGACCATTACGGCGATTTCAACCTGGTGCTTCCGAAGGCCGCGGCAACCGGCGAAGTTGTTTACTATTTAATCAAGGCCTTAGGCGTCAAAATCAACAAAGAGATCGCCGAGAGCGTCTACACATCGCTCGTCACCGACACGGGCGGCTTCCGCTACTCCAATACCACGCCCGAAGTTTTACGGCTGGCGGCGGAGCTGGTCGACGCGGGGGCGGACGCCCAAAAGGTGAGCGAGCAGATATTTGCCGGCATCAGCAAGGAAGCCATGGAGCTGGTCCGGGTGTCGCTGGGAAAAATACAGATATATGCCGATGGGAGCATCGCTTCCATGACCCTGACCCAGGCAGACTTGAGAAAATCCGGCGCCTCGGACGAGGATACGGATAATCTCATCAATTACGTGCGCAAGTTGGACACGGTGAAGGTCGCCATCTTTTTGAAAGAACGGCCTGACGGCCAGATCAAGCTTTCGCTTCGGTCTCGGACCGATATCAATGTTTCCCTTATCGCTGGAAAATTCAACGGCGGTGGTCATGCCTACGCCGCGGGCGCGGTGATGTCCGGGCCCATGGATCAGGCGCTCCAGGAAGTACTCCAGGCCGCTCAGGAAGCCTTGAAGTAGATTCACCTTTTATACCAAAGGACCCCTTTGCGTCCCTTTTTCTAGAGGGATTTCATGTCAATCACAAATCGATACCTCACGTCGTTTTTCATCATCCTTTCGTAAGCCTCGTTGATTTTCTGCATGGGGATCACTTCAACATCTGAGCCTATATTTTTTTCTGAACAAAAATCCAGCATCTCCTGGGTCTCGCGGATTCCGCCGATCAGGGATCCCGCCAGGCGCTTGCGGCCCATGATGAGGGAAATGGAATAAAGCTCCGCGGGTTTCGGAGGCGCTCCTACCAGCACCATGGTGCCGTCGCGCTTGAGCAGCCCTAAAAGCGAGTTCAGGTCGTGGGGCGCGGAAACACAATCTAAAATAAAATCAAACTGGCCGGCCAAGGCCTGCAAATTTTGAGGGTCTGTCGTCACCGCGAAATGGTGGGCCCCCAGTTTTTTCGCGTCCGCTTCCTTGCCGGCGCTGGTGCTCAGGACCGTTACTTCGGCGCCGAGTCCCACTGCGATCTTGACCCCCATGTGGCCTAGGCCCCCCAATCCGACGATGGCGGCTTTTTTTCCTTTCGATACTCCAAAATGTTTCAAGGGGGAATAGGTGGTGATGCCCGCGCAAAGCAGCGGGGCGATCCGTTCCAGAGGAAGCTTGGAATTAATTTTTAACACAAAGTTCTCGTCCACCACGATTTGGGAAGAATAGCCGCCGAAGGTCAGGTTTCCTTGTTTGTCCTTCCCGTTGTAGGTGAAGGTCATTCCGTTCTCGCAGAATTGCTCCTGGTGTTCGAGGCAGCTGCCGCAAACCCGGCAGGCATCCACGAAACAGCCCACTCCAGCGGCGTCCCCGGCTTTAAACTTCGACACCTTGTCTCCAACTTTCGCCACATGGCCCACAATTTCATGGCCCGGCACCATGGGGTAAAGTCCGTTGCCCCATTCGTTGCGGGTCTGGTGGATGTCGGTGTGACAGATACCGCAATAATCGATGGTGATTAAAACATCATGGGGGCCCAATTCCCGGCGTTCAAAACTGAAGGGTTCCACGGCGGAAGAAGCGGATTTTACGGCATAACCTTTGGTGGCTAACATGAACAGCTCCTTTGGAATTTTTATGGACGCAGCGGAACTATCTAACGCCAAAGGGGTGTTTAAAAGCAACGGGCATTAAAAAATTAACCTAAATTCAAAAGGGTTGGGGACAGTCTTAAAATGGTTTCCGCCCGTGGGGACAATCGAGGACGGGTCATGATAGGGCTTGGAGCGGACAACGAATTTTACGGTCTTTGGGTTATGGGCGCGGTTTGGGTTGTGCCGTAAAAAACCTCCACTGCCAGCCTCGCCGCGACGGGGGAGGGCATCGATTCCCGGGCCAGGGCGACCCTTTCGGCAAGGGCCCAAACGGCGGCCATCATCCGGGCTTCCAGCCGCTTGGTGTGTTTCAAAAGTTTGTCCACGCTCTTGCGGGTTTCGAAACCGATTTGAAGGGGAATCAGGCGGGGTAGATGATTTTTAGGAACGGTCAATAGGAGCCCCTCTTGCCCTTTTTTCGCCTGATCGTTGAAGCGCGAGATCACTTCCGAAAGGTCCGGGAAATCGGACCTTTGAAATCCCTCGGTGAGGAGCGCGTCCCGGAAAAAGCCCAGCGGAGAGGAGGGGGGAATATTTTCCCAGGGTCCGGCGGGACCGCCGAAAAGCAAAGAATTTATTTTTTCCGAGGAGATCCTCGAGCCTGGGGGAAGCTTGTGCGTCCGCAGGGGGATGTCCTCCGCCACATCAAAACAACGCTCCGCGGCGATGACGGCCATTAACGTTATGGCGTCCTCCTGACGGATTTTCCCGCCGGAGCCGGTCAAGGCCCTCGTCACCATAGTGGACAGGACCTCGCGGTAATAGCCCAGTTCTCCCGCGTGAGCTGGCTGCGGTTTTTTGGGTCCGCTGATTTTTTCGTTTTTCTTGAATAAATTAAATAGTCCCATTTTTCCAATCCTAGTTCTGAAGAGTCAGTTATACCCGTCTTTTTCTATTTTTGCGCCATTTCATCCATTCGTCTTTGCGTCATCGAGGCCGTTTTGGCCATGCCGTGAAGCACTTCGACCGCCAGCTTTAAGCAAACCGGCGGCGCCATGCCTTGGCGGGCGAAGATCAAAACTTCCATCAGGGCCCAAAGGGCCGCCGTTACCTTGTCCTCGCGGCTGGGTAGGGGCCTTAAGCGGTCATCCACGTCTCTGCGGCTTTCAAAGCCGATCTTGAGCGGAGACAAATGAGGAAAAAATTCTTGGGGGATGGTCAAGGGAACGGTGCCCCTGGACTGGGGGTCCTCCGCGGTTTCCGCGAAATGTTTTAAGACTTCGCGCAGGTCGGGAAAGTCCACTTTTTTGAATTTTTGGGTCAGGAGCTGGCGGAACAGGAAGCCGAAGGCCGAGCCGGGCGGCAGGGAATCCCAGGTGCCGTCGCCGGACCCGCCAAATAGAAAGCTGTTCATTTTATCGGAGAAAACCCTAGAGCCGGGAATCAGTTCGTGGTCGCGCAAGGGCACTTCCCCTAAGGCGTCGATACAGCGCTCCGCCGCGATGGTCGCCATTAAAGTAACGGCGTCTTCGGGTATCACTTTACCCTTATCGTTGGTCAGGCCCGTGATCACCATGTCGGAGAGAAAACCGCCGAAGCGGGCGATTTCGCGCAGATCCGCCGGTTTCTTTTCTCCGCCGCTAGGCTTCTCTTGGCTTCCAAAAAATCCCATGAGCTATTTTAATTAGGAATCACGGGAAGATAAGTATAAAAATGAGCCGTTGGAACCAAGGATTCAGGTTCTAGGGCTGAAACTTTTCCTTTCCGCGCGGCCTTTTCAAGGCCAAAGGATTACTGGAGTCCCGGGTGATTTTGCGATATAAGGTGGGCTTATTGGGTTTCGCCGATCATATATTTGAAAGATACCTATGAACCGCAGGTCTATTCTTTTTTCGTTTGGGGTGTTGTTGTTTTGGCTCAGCCGCTCCGGCTTTTGCCAGCCCACGCCTACCGACGGCGACTATGCCGCGGGGTTAGATCTCTACCAGCAAAAAAAATACGCTGAGGCTTTGCCTTTTTTCCAACGGGCCGCCGGTCAAAATCCGGGCAAGGCTATGCCCCTTTATTATTTGGCCTGTTGTGAGGACCAGACGGGGGATATCAAAGACGCGGCGCTTCATTTTTATCAAACGGACTTGAAAAGCCCCACCCCCGCCATCCGCTTCCACGCGGACAAGCTCAAGGATCGGCTCTCCCTGGAAGACCAGGAGTGGCTGGAGAAACAGCTCCGTCCGGTTCCAACCGCGTCCGCTTCCCTGGACGTGCCAACGCCCGCTTCAGGAGGGGCGGCTCCCGGCCCTTCCGTTCCGCCGCCCCCCGCTTCCTCGCCGGTTTCGGCGGTTTACGTAACGAAGCAGTGGGGGTTTCGGATTTCCACGGGGATGGATTTATGGGACCTCTCGGACGTGGAATCCGAGGATCAAAACGCGGCCTTCTACTCCCGGGTTTTCAAGGTGACGAATCCCGGCATCAACTACGACAAGACCACGCCCTTGGGAGGGATTTATCTGGAAGCTAATCCTTTCTTCGCGCTGGAGGACGGGGAAATCGGAGCCGTCTTCACCTTTTATCCTTCCAACAGCTACACCTTCCGGATCACGGATGTCCAATACAAGCCCTATTTCGACCAGGATAAAGTGGACCTGGATACCTTTGCCGCGGCCGCCGCGGGCCGGGTTTATTTCAAGGTGGGCCGCGGCGCACGGTTTTTCCTGGAGCCAACCCTGGGAGTCCAAACCGCGCACATGGTCTTTGGTATTTCCTACCAGGGAACCTCGTCCATTCCTTCCGCCGCCTCCTACGGCTTCACCATGGATGGGAGCACCATTGCCGCGGGATTGGGAACAGGCTTCGACTTTAAGTTATCCGATTTATTTTCACTCTCTTTTTCCGGGGGCTACCGCTACGCGCGGATGGAGGGTTTGACCGGAACCTTCAACGATTACACCTTCCCTAGCCGTAACAACGTGCCGGGACGGGCCGTGATGGTTTTGGACCCTGTTTCGGGAAACCGCTATATGTGGTTTTTGCCGACGGATCCGAGCTTGAATTATCATTTTTATAATTCGAACCCTTCCAGCTACGATATCCAGCCCATGGTGCTGGACTTCAGCGGGATCCGGCTGTCCCTGGACGCGGCCTTCTCGTTTTAGGCGGGAGCCCCGTTTTTTCCGAGTATTCTGAAACTCGGCGATTGTTTTGACGGTCTGATCGATGGTTTGTATTTATTATTTTTCTTGGAGGTTGAAATGAAAAAAATATTTTCTTTTAACCGGTGGAGATGGGCAGTCCCCTGCCTGAGCCTCGTTTGCCTCCTACTTCCCCTTCCGGCGGCGGCGGGACTGAAATATTTCAAGGATAGTTATGACCTGCTTCAGAAAAAAGCCTGTACCTTGGCGGCCGATGGAAGCCTAGCCTCTTTCAACTCCAGCGATGCGGTGATCAAAGACATGGCTTTTTCCAAAACCAACATTCTGGATTCTTTTTACGGCATGGCCCGCGGCTACGGTCATGACGATGTCCCGGGAGCCGCTATGTTCCTGAGGAATGAGGTGCGGCTCAATTGGAATATCAAACAATTCAAGAAGTCCACGGCCCTGGAAGCCCTCTATTGCTCCGAGGCTTCGATCAAGTTTTTTCTGGAAAAGGATAAGGCGGTCAGCGATCCAAAACTTCCGGCGCTTTTACCCGGCTATGAAGACAGCATCCTCCAGATGGTAGGCCAGGCGGAATCAGCTTTTGCTTCCGGCCAATATGCCAATATGCGTAAGTATTTCTATCACGCCATCTGGATTGCCTATCCGGTCACTTCCCGGGCGCTTTTCTCGAACCCGTAACTAGGAAAAGGATTGATGAATCCCATCCTTAAAAAACTAGCCTACAGGGATCAGGATCCAGTCCTTCTGCTCCAAGCCCCGGCGGAGTTCGGGAAGACGGCCAAGGCTTTCAGCCGGAAGGTCCACACCAGTCCTAAGGGAAAGTACGCCTTCGCCCTGGCTTTTGTGAAGTCCCTGGCCGAGGGAGAAAAAATCGCCAAGGCGCTTCCTAAAGTTCTCGAGGAAGGCGCGGTCCTTTGGGTGGCTTACCCCAAGGGAACCTCAAAAAAATACAAATCCGATTACAACCGGGACAGCGGCCACGCGTTGATGGCCATGTATGGCCTCGACGGCGTCTCGCTCGTTTCATTGGATGAGGACTGGTCGGCCATGAGATTCAAAGGGAAATAAAGAGGCTGAAGGCGCCAGGTTCTTATTTTTTCTTCCGCCGGGCCGCCGCGAAGGCGATGGCGATAATCTGTTTTCGCCCGCGTTTCTTGCCGGAGGGTTTTAAAGCGTTCGCGTGGTACAACTCCTCGATATTGGCTTGGACGGCTTTTTTCCCGCCTTTTTTTAACGGCATCTGACACCTCCCATTCTACGGAAAAAAGGCCTACAAGTTTTCCCTTACGGCTTTTTCAGCCTCGTACCAATCGTTCAAATGGTCGCCCGGTTTGGCGTTGCGCCCCCGGTCCAGCCCGATGTAATAGGCCGCTTCCTCGATCGTTTGGGCCGTCTCATCGGCGTCTTCCGGAGCCAATTTCGGCGATCTCTCCTCGGCTGGAATCTCTTCGGCTTTGATGCTTTTATTTTTGTTCATGGGGTCTTCCTTTTTTTGATTTTACTAATGACAGCCGGAGGGGCCGGGTTTTTTATAAATTTTTCTTTTTAACCAGCCGGACGAGGAAAAGCAAAAGCAGGGCGCCGATGAGCGCCACGATGATGGATCCCAGCAGGCCGTAAGCCCCGAGCCCCAGGACGCCGAACAGCCAGGAGCCAACAATGGCCCCCAAAACGCCCACCACCAGGTCGCCCACTAGGCCGTAACCCTTGCCTTTCATGATTTTTCCGGCCAGCCAGCCGGCCATCAAGCCTACGATGAGGATATAAACAATTTCATTCACAACCATTGAACTCTCCCTTGAAAAGAATTGACGGCCCGGCCCGCATTTAAGCCAGCTGCCATGGTTTGAGGCAAGAATTTAAAGCAAGGAACATGCCCTGGACGTTCTTCGTGGACTGGGGGGCAAAACCCAGCCTGGCTTTAAAAAAACGCGCGGTGGAGAGGCGGGACGAAAGACGGGCGGCGAAAGCACCCCGGAATGATCGCAGTTTTTATCAATTTGATCTTCCGGGCTTTCCGTGGATTTTGTCTCTTTATTCCCAGCCCCGGTTCGGGGAAAATGATCCATGGGAAAAAATAAACTCAGCCTGAAAAAATTGCTCCAGCGCGATGAATTTCCATCGGAGGATTCCAAAGATCGGGACGATGTTCTGAAAAAACTCCAGATCAAGATGCTCCGCGTCCAGCAGGGAATATGGCACGCCAAGAAAAGGGCCGTCATCCTGGTAGAGGGTTTTGACGCATCCGGAAAGGGCGGGGCCATCCGGCGCCTGGTCGAAAAGCTGGATCCCCGGGGCGTGCGCGTCATTCCCATCGGCCCGCCAACGCCGGAGGAGCAGGGCCGGCACTACCTCTACCGGTTTTGGAAAAATCTGCCTCTGCCGGGGGAGATCGTGATTTTTGACCGCACCTGGTACGGCCGGGTTTTGGTGGAGCGGGTGGAGAAGCTGACGCCGAAGGAAAGGTGGAAACAGGCTTACGAGGAAATCAACCGAACCGAAAGGATGCTGCTCGACGACGGCATCGACCTGGTGAAAATTTTCCTCGCCATTTCGCGCAAGGAACAGCTCAAAAGGCTTGAGGTCAGGGTGAAGGATCCCTACAAGCAATGGAAGATCACCCCGGAAGATATTAAGGCGCGCTCCCATTGGGACGCTTATGTGGAGGCGGTGGACGACTTGTTCGAGGAAACGTCAACGAAGGACGCGCCTTGGAACCTGGTGGCGGCCAATCACAAGCATTACACCCGAAAACTGGTTTTGGAAATCGCCACTTCCCGGTTGAAATCCCACCGGGATTGGATGGAACGAAAGGCACAAACAAGGGAAGCGAAGGAAATTGAAAAGTCCCTGAGGCAGTTGGAGTCGGAAAGAAAAGAATAATCCGGAACGACGCGCCTGGCAAACCCCGCGGAATGAACCCACCCGTGAAGGCGTCCGCCTTAAATGTTGACCCGGGTTAAAGCGCGGAGAAACTGATGCCGGCCTGGATCGGGATAAAAATCGAGGGACTGTTCAAAGGGATGCCCAAGCCCTGGGGCGATGTGTAAACCAGGTCGATCCTTGTCTGCAAAAAAACCGCCATATCACTCGCGAAACGGTAAAGAACCCCGATCCCTGGGGCCATATAAAAATCGGTTTCGGCTTGGCTGGTTTTAAGCACGGCGCTTCCCGGCGGATTATTTTGGGTATAAGTGGACAGCGCAATTCCGGTTTCCCCGAAAAAATAAGGCCGGATCAATCCCTCCCCCAGGGTCAGGCGTAAAATCCCCACGAGCGGAATATAGGCCAGCAGGGCGCTGGACCCGGGCGCCGGGGCGGGCAGGTTGTATTGGTAGTAGCCGCTGCCGATGAAAAAGGCTAAGGTCCCATCCAGACGGTAGCCGACATTAATATCCCCGCCGAATCCCGGGTTACTTTGCACATTGGAGGTAAACGAGGGGACGGCGAAACTGCCGTCGATTTGTTCCACCCATTTTGGGCTGGGATTCAGGTCTCCCGGACTTTGAGCCGGGCTGGTGGCGCTTTGACCCGCGGCCGCGACGCCCTGGCTGCTGGGACTTAAGTCAGTTTGGGCCCAAAGATGGGAAAGGGTCATCAGCCACGCCCAAAAAATAACAGATAAAAATTTCATTCTTTCTCCCGGGTGAATAGGTTGAGTTTTCAATGAAGAGATTAAAGCAAGGAACATGCCCCCGGCGCCCCCGCCAATCGGCCCCTCACCCTCCCCTGACGCCGTTTTCACGTCCGCGCGATCAAAGTGATAAAGTCTTCGGATCATTTTGATTTCTTTCCGGCGGCGGACACCCGAAAAGGCGTAGGATCGGGGCCAAGGCCCGGGCGGCGGCGGGGCTTGTTTCTTGCTTTACTCCAAGGAGCGGGGCCAGTCCCCAGCTTCGGCGTGGAAAGAAAAAAATGATACGGATGAAAAAAAGTACAGCTCATAAAGGCGAGGGGAGCCTCTTGACTCTCTTGGCCGTGGTCGCCATCGGGATAGGCGTTTATTTCGTGGCCCAGCATTACAAGAATCGAAGCAACGATATCGTCATCCACGTGCCCAAGGTTGAAGTGCATTAAAGCCCGTCGTTCGCTCCCCGCTATCCGTCGTCCGCGAAAGCGGCCAGCAACTAAATAACGGGAAGGGGCGGCAGTGAAAAAAATTTAAGGAGAAAATCATGTTCACAGGACTTATTGGGCTTTTGGTATTCATTGCCGACATTTGGGCTATTCTCTCTATCCTCCAGAGCAAGGCGGAAATGGGAGCCAAGATTTTATGGTGCCTCTTGGTCCTCATTCTGCCGGTAGTGGGATTGTTGATCTGGTATTTTGCCGGGCCTAAAAATTAACTTCCGCGATGAACGAAAGAGGTTGAAAATGAAATTTTTTGGAAAATTATTCCTGTTGTCCGGGTTTTTGACGCTTCAGGGCTGCTGTGCCCTGGGTTTTTTCACGCAGGATAAAAGAACACCCCGGGAAATCGCGATCGACCGTCAGGCCGCCGAGCTGGCCGAAATCGCCGAAACGAGCAAGGAAGATCCTGGAATTGTCGTGCGGTTGAAGACCGATGTCCTGTTTGAGACGGGGAAAACGGATTTAAGCCCGAAGTCGGAAAGTCAGATTCACCGCTTGGCGGACGTGTTGATCAAGCACCCGGGCAACCAGATCACCGTGGTGGGAAACACGGACAATATCGGCAGCGACAAGGACAACATGATCCTGTCCCGCGACCGCGCCCAGTCGGTCAAGGCCGCACTGGTCAATGACGGGGTCGCCCCGAAGTCCGTGATCTCTAGGGGAATGGGCGAAACCCAGCCTTTGGTTCCGAACGATTCGGATGAGCACCGGGCGATCAACCGCCGCGCGGAATTGAAAATAGCGGTCGTTGAATAATTCGCCGGCCTAGTTTGAAGGGCCTATTCCCCAAGCCGATTTTCGGGAAGGGGTTTTCGCCGGTCTATCGTGACAAACAAAATAATTCCGGTTCCCCGGGACGTTAAACCAGCCCCTCAAATTTATCTTTTTCGTTAAACCTCAAGACGTTAAACCGAGTTCGTTGAATCCTCTTGTTGATTTTTTTAATAGTGCTGGTTCATAATACTCGCATCTGAAGGAACTTTGTTGTCACTGCGTTTCGAGGGGGCAACCCTTGATCGAGTTTTTACATGACCCCAGCCGTCTTGCGCCCGGACTGAAATCCCCGCCTGCCCCAAAAATCCAATCCAAAAAAGCCTATAACCTCCAGCGAACCGGCGATGATTTTTTTACCGCCAGCCGTTTCGACGCGGCGAAGGACTTTTACCAAAAGAGCCTGGATCTCTACCGAGAAGCCGGAGACTCCCAAGCTATGGCCGCGACCTTACAGCGTTGGGGAAGGGCCGTGGAATTAACGGGAGAATACGCCCAGGCCCGAGCAGGCTTTCGGGAAAGCCTACAACTTTTCGAGGCCCTGAGCGACCTATCCGGTATTGCTAGAGCCAAGGCCCACTTGGGCAGCCTCGCCTGGGCGCTGGGGGAATACGCCGTATCGGACAAATACCTTGAGGAGTCTCTGGCCCTTTACAAAGTCGGCGAGGATAAGGCCGGGGAGGCCTGGGTCCTGGACTTACTCGGCAACGTGAAGCTGGCGACCCGGGATGACGCGGGAGCGGAGAGCTTTCACCGGGCGGCTTTTGAGTTAATTCAGGAGTTGGGTGTGAATCTTGAAAATCTGGCCTGGAACGATTATCACTTGGGCGCCCTCGCCCTTTACCGTGGCCAGATGTCTGAGGCACAGAAACTTTTTTCCGGGGCGCTCAAAAGTTTTACCAAATTAAAGGACGACCTGGGCCAAGCCGCGGCCCTGACTCATTTGGGGGAAGTCGCCTGCGCCAAGAAGGATTTTCCCGGGGCGGGAAAGCATTTAAAGCGGGCGGTACAATCCATCCTGCCCACCCAATGCCGGCCGCTGTTGGCGGACGCCTTAACCTCAGTAGCCCGCTTGCTGAAGGAGCAGGGCGAGGAGCGCAAGGCCGTGAGTCTTTTGATGGTGGCCCTGTCCCATCCCACCTGCCGCCAGCAGACCAAGGACCGCATGGTGGAC
>CAZHFP010000040.1:0-20195 GCA_964531065.1 uncultured bacterium | reverse complement strand
TTTTCCGGCCTTGATTTGATACCGAATGGAGTTGGATTTTTCAGAGGTGAGGATCGCCACTCGGCGGGTGGCCGAAGCCAGCTCCGACGTGGAGGCCTCAATTTTTTTATCCGATTCCTTAGGAATGACCTGCTCATAGTTGGGGAATTGACCCTCAATTAAACGAGAAATAATCTCAACGCCTTCGATCACAAATTTGATTTGATTATCGGTAGCCATAATTTCGACGATAACCTCGTCTTCTTTTCCTTTGCCAACATCGGAAATAGCCTTCGAAAGCTCATTAAGGGTTTTCGTAGGAATAATAACGCTGCATTTTTCGTCGGATTTTCCCTCTAATTTTTTTTGGATAAAAGCCAAACGGTGGCCGTCGGTAGCGACCATTCTTAATTTTCCGCCTTCCACCTGGAAATAAACTCCATTTAACACATACCTGGTTTCATCCGTTGAAACAGCAAAGATGGTTTTGCGGGTCATTTCTTGAAGTAAAGAGCCTTTTACCTTAAAGACTTTGTCTTTTTTAACTTCCGGGAGGATGGGAAAATCGTCTTTGGGCAGTCCATGGACCTTAAAATTGGATTTCTGGCAAACCAGGATCATTTTATGGTTATCGTCTATTTCCAAATCAACGGAAGCTTCGGGCAATTCCCTGACAATATCCGATAATTTCTTCGCGTTAATCGTAATGCTTCCCTTTTCCACCACTTCCGCCGGCACGCTACACCGGATACCCATATCCAAATCAGTCGCCACAAATTCCAATTTCTTATCCCGGGCCTCTAAAAGAACATTCGCCAGAATCGGCATTGTATTTTTAGCCGCCACCGCGCTTTGAACGGTAGATATTCCCTTGAGAAGATCCCCTCTTGTTAACACAACTTTCATTGAAAACTCCTTCAAGTGATCCGGCTTAGGCGCTGTTGCTTTAAAAGATTTTTAATATTTAAAAATAGAAGTAGTAGTGGGCTTTGAGGATATGTGTAAAAACTTTTGTTTTTGCCGTTAAATCAGGTCCGTAACGATATTTGGGCCTGTGACTAAACTGGGGGTATTATAAGACAAATCCACAACCCCGCAACTCTTTTGGTTTATCGCGCGGGTTATTCCCAGGTTATACCCGTTCACTCGATGGTTTTATGGGGATAACGATGTGAGGGTTAAATTCATCCACAAATTTTGGGGATATGTGGGAAAGACAATTGTTAATGAGTCATAAGGAATTTGTGGCTAAATTCCTCACGGTTGATTAGCGGGAGTAGTTGCCTTCGGTGAGTTGTTTCTTGAGGCTGTTGACTTCAGCTAAGAGGGTAATATCGGTTACCAGAAGATCTTCGATCTTTTCGTAAGCGTGGATGATCGTGGTGTGATCCTTGCCCCCGAAGGTCGCCCCAATTTCGCTCAGGGAGTGAGACGTTAGTTCCCGGGACAGGTACATGGCGATCTGCCTGGGAAAGGCGATTTGTTTGGTGCGTTTCTTCGACTTCATGTCGGAGAATTTGCAGTTGTACCGTTCGGCGACGACCCGTTGTATGGTATCGACGGAGACGCGCTTTTCCTCGTTGGGCAAAGTGTCTTTCAAGACTTCTTTCACCAGTTCCAAGGTGATTTCCTGCTGGGTGAGAGAAGCAAAGGCGATCACCCGCAGCATGGAACCTTCCAATTCGCGGATATTGGCTTTGGCATGATTGGCGATAAAGGCGGTCACTTCATTGGGCACCAAAATTCCTTCGCTCTCAGCCTTCTTGCGGAGAATGGCGATACGGGTTTCAATGTCCGGCTCTTGGATATCGGTGATGAGTCCCATTTCAAAGCGGTTTTTCAGGCGCTCTTCCAGTTTAATTTCTTTCGGATGGCTGTCGGAGGTGGCCACAATTTGCTTTTGGGCTTCATAGAGGACGTTAAAGGTATGGAAAAACTCCTCTTGAGTAGCTTCTTTGCCTTCCCAAAACTGAATGTCATCAATTAAGAGCACGTCCACGGTCCGGTACTTGTTCCGGAAGTCCTGTTGGCGGCCCGATTGAATGGATTGGATGAAGTCGTTCATGAATTTTTCGGATGAAATATAGAGAACCTTAATATTGGGGTTTTGTTCCACCACAAAATTCCCAATAGCTTGAAGCAAATGGGTTTTGCCAAGGCCGACCCCTCCGTATATAAACAACGGGTTGTAGGACCTGGCAGGCGACTCTGCTACCGCTAGGCAGGCGGCGTGGGCGAAACGGTTGCTATTGCCCACAACGAAGCTCTCAAAGTTGAATTTTCCATTGAGAATAAACTCTGAGTCACCGGCAGTCTTGGTAGGCGTCGGCATGGTTAAGCGGGGTTTTTCGATAACTTCCATGGCAACCGAGGCGGCTTCAGGGGAGAGGGTGCTTCCAATAGAGGCGGTATCTATCGACTCTACTTCAAATTGAATTTCGAGCTGTTCAGCGTGAACCGCTTTAAGGGCCTTTTGGATTTGAGGCTGGTAATGGTCCCGGATCCAATCCCGGAAAAATTCGTTGGGAACTTGTACCTTCAGCTTATTTTCAATAACGGAAGCTTTGGTGGACTTAAACCAAGTCTCAAAGCTTTGACGGTTTAAGTCTTTTTTTAAGGTTTCTAAACAAAGATCCCATACATCCGCGGAAGCAGTCATCCACAAACCTCCCATGTCATAAAAACCATTAGAAACCCCATAAAATAAGGGGTAATTGAAGCTCGGTAAAAATCTATCCCCTGTTTATCCCCAAGAAGCCTTCGGTAAATTTAGTGCAATTTTTCGAGCAGGCTTTTTGCTATCTATCCACAGATTGTGTACAGCTTGTGGATAACTTACTCCACCCACGATTTCAAAAGGGGCGGTAAATATAGGAAAAGAAAGTTTCCCTAAGAACAGCCGCTTCTTTATTTACGCTCCCGTAATTCCTAATTCTCGTAAAAGTCTTTTAACTATCCCTCTTTTTGAAGGGCTCAAAAAAAACATTCACAACATATCCACCGAATCCACAACCGGTAGTATCTTCACGGCTCGAGAAGAGTCAAAAATATTTTCGGGCGGCGTTGAAGGCTTTTCAAAAATTCAATGTCGGTGAAAAAATTCAAGAAATGAAACTGCTTTACCTCTTTTAAATCTTTTTTAATTTAAGTCAAGAAAATTTTAGGGCAAACCCTGGAATATTTCCGTTCGATAACTCATTTGTTTCAATGGTTTTTTTTACTTCATCCGAAATATTTTTTGGCGGAAATTCTGTTCAAAAAAGTTTAACAGCTTTTCGACGGTGAAATTTATTTTCATTCCTAAAGAAAGGCTTGACATTTTTTCCGTTCAATCCTCAACTAATCGTCGTTGTTATCTTGAGTTGAAGAGAATCCCGTGCCGCTTTTTGAAATTCAAAATCTCTCCTTCCATTATGATTCTCCCGCCGGATTTGAACTTGCCAACGTGAACCTCTCCATTGAAAAGGGCCGATTGATCGGATTGTTAGGTTCGAATGGGGCGGGAAAATCCACCCTCTTAAAATTAATGGCCGGGCTCTTGAACCCCCAAGAGGGCGGGCTTTATTTTGAGGCGCGCCCGTTGAAAAAATTACCGGGCCGGGAGCGCGCGAAAAAAATAGCTTACGTTTCCCAATCCACCCACTTTACTTTCCCCTTAAGCGTTTGGGAAATCGTCGAGATGGGGCGCCATCCTTACCTGGGACGGTTCGAAGCTTTGGGAAAAGAAGATAAGGAAATCTGCGAGAAGGCCCTGCAGCTTTGCGACGCGGTTGATTTCAAACACCGGCGGTATGAACAGTTATCCGGCGGCGAAAAACAGAGGGTGTTGATCGCGTCGGCACTGGCCCAAACGCCCCAGGTTCTGTTGTTGGACGAACCCACTTTATCTTTAGACCTGGCCCATCAAATTCGGCTGTTTGAGATTATCCAAAAACTTCACCGGGAACAATTGCTGACGGTGATTGTCGCGACCCATGAATTAAACTTGGCCGGGCGGTATTTGGACAGCCTTGTCTTGATGAAGAATGGAAAGGTTATCGCGGAAGGAGGGCCGAAAAAGGTTCTGACCCTTCAAAATATAAAATCGGTTTTGAACGTGGAGGCCGAAAAGCTGAATCAACGGAATGGGTTTTCTTATTTTGTTCCGCGAAGCCGGGGGGCCGGGCGATGACGGATTCCCGAATTAAAAAATTTGTCTTATTTCTCTCACTGGTTTTTTTCATCGTTGTGGTCTTTGGCTGTCCTTTTATCGGCCCCACCAGCATTTCTTATGAAAAAGTTTTCGATTCTCTGTCCCCCGCTCCGGACAATCAAGACGCTCAGATATTTTTTACCGTTCGTTTACCCAGGAATTTTCTCGCGGCCTTGACGGGGGCCGCCATGGCTTGTGCCGGGATTATCTTTCAAGCGGTTCTCCGGAATCCTTTGGCTTGTCCCTTTACCTTGGGAGTGGCGGGTGGAAGTTCCTTTGGGGCGGTCCTGGCGATTCTCACAGGCTTGACCACCGCGGCCTATGGATTTTCTTTCATCACTCTTTTTTCATTTTTAGGGGCGCTCTTGTCTCTTTTGTTGGTTTTCGCCTTAGCATCGATGCTACGGTCTTTTTCGGCCACCACTCTGCTCTTGGGCGGGATCGCCATTAGTTATTTTTTCAACGCTCTGGTTCTTTTAGCCTATTACATCGCCGACTTTACCCAGGCTTACGCCATGATCCATTGGCTTATTGGCAGCCTGGATGTGGTGGACATGGCGACGGTGGGTAAACTAGCGGCGGGAATAACCTTAGGCTTCGGCGTTTTGATGAGTATGGCCAGGGATCTGAATTTGCTTTCGGCAGGCGAGGATCTGGCGAAAACGAAAGGTGTTTCCACCGTCCGAGTGATTACCTTTTCGATTTTAACAGCCTCGCTCATGACCAGCGCGGTCGTGGCCTTGACCGGGCCCATCGCTTTCGTGGGGCTGATTGTTCCCCATATTTATCGGATCTGGATCGGCAATGACCACCGTTTTCTGCTGCCTTGCGCGGCCTTGGGAGGAGGAGCTTTCCTGGTGTTATGTGATACAGCCGCCCGGTCTTTCTTTGGGCCTTCGGAAGTTCCGGTAGGGGTTCTCACCGCTTTACTGGGGGTCCCGGTTTTAATGGGATTGTTATTCAAGAAAAAAACCTACTTAACCAGCTAATAACTGTCAGCTGCCGGTTGTCAGCACCTTCTCGAAAGCCCCGGCAGGTCCTTTCCAGGGGAAAAGCTCTGGCCGCAGTAAATGGGCAAGCAATTCCACCCCTTCCACCAATCGCAAACCAGGCCTGGCGAAGTAAGCGTTGCCGTCCACGGCGTAAACCTGGTTTTTTTTCACGGCCGCCAAATCTTTCCAACCGGGGAGGGCTTTAAGAAGCTCCGCCTGCTTTAAGGAATCATGGGTTCCATAACCGCAAGGGGAAACGATGAGAACCTCGGGATTGGATTGAAGCACTTCGTCCCAGGCAACACGGATTGAGTCCTGGTGCGGTTTGGCGATTTCGTCAATCCCCCCGGCCCACCGCACCATTTCGGGAATCCAATGACCACCGCAAAAAAGAGGATCCACCCACTCCATGAAAAAAATTTTCACCGGCGGTAATACTTGGGTGGCTTGCGCCACGTTAGATACTCGTTCGGTCGCCTCTCGGGCTAGTCTTTGGGCTTTTTCGAGAGTTCCTGTTTTTTCACCCAATTGGAGCAGGTCTTTCAGCATATCCCCGAAGGAATGGGGCGTCTGCCAGAGGATTTCGGGTATTGAGTTGAGGGACTTTAACACCTGGGTGGCTTCGTTGCCCGAGGGGGCGCAAACCTTGCAGAGGTCCTGGGTGATGATCAGCGTAGGGCAGGCCTTTTGGATCGCCGCCTCATCCACCAAATAAACACTTTGCCCCCGGCCCACCCTTTCGCTGACGGCCTTGTCGATTTGTTCCAAGTTCAGGGAAGCCAGGTCCAAAGCACAGCGAACCACCACCGGTTTGGATTTTACTTCCGGGGGAAAATCACACTCGTGCGAAACGCCCACCAGATGATCCATCAGGCCTAAGGCGCAAACCATCTCGGTGGCCGCGGGCAGGAAACAGGCAATCCGAGGTTCGCTCATTTTTTCGGCTCCAGGGACGGAAAGAGAACCTCAAGTCCCAAACAATCCGAACAAAGGCAGTCTCCTTTTATTTCTTGAAGGGTAAAGGGCGGATAAAGACTGCACCAGCAGCCGCCGTGAGCTTCGATGGTTTTGCATTGGAAGACCTTGCCGCAGCGGCCGCAGGTTTTGGGAATGGGTTTGTTTTGAAATGTCATGAGGGTGATTGTACACTGAGACGGCTTTAAAAACATTTTCATCCCAAAGGGAACACAGAAAATTTTATTCTTAAACTTAGAACTTAAAATTCAAAACCTGAGACTTGCCGGCGCGTTACTCATCGGCTATTTCACCCTGCTTCACGCCGGTTCTGGTCTTTGCGCTTCCGACGAATCGGCAACCTTTCCCCAACGCGTAATTTCCATGGCGCCGAACTTGACCGAAATGGTCTATGACATCGGCGCGGAGGAACAATTGGTGGGGGTGACGGATTTTTGTAAATTCCCCCCCGCGGCCAAATCCAAGCAAAAAATCGGGGGCTGGATCAATCCCAATTATGAAAAAATTCTTTCCCTCAAACCGGACCTGGTGCTCGCCCTTCAATTTCACGGCAAAGCCGTGGAGAATTTAAAAAAACTAAAGATTCCCCTTCTGGTGTTGGATTGCCAAACCGTTCAGGATGTCCTGGACGCCTATGATGTCTTGGGGAAAAAATTGGGCCACGAAGGTGACGCCAAAAGAGGCAAGGCGGCCATGGAACGACGCCTCGCCAAGGCCAAAGCCAGGGCCCAAAAGCATCGGGCTGTTTCCGTGCTTTTTGTTATCGGCCACAACCCAGGAACTCTTGAGCAGCTCTACGGCGTGGGACCCAAAAATTTCGTGGATGAGCTGATCACTTTGGCTGGGGGCGTGAATATATTGTCCGACGCCCGCGAGCCCTATCCGCTCGTTTCAAAGGAACAACTTTTGAAACGGGATCCGGATATCATTATCGACTCCATTCCTTCCAGTGAAATGACCCCCGCCCAACTAAAAGCTGAAAAAGAATCCTGGAAAAAATTTCCAAGTTTGAAGGCGGTAAGGGAAAACCGAGTTTATACCTTGACCACGGATGAGTACTTAATTCCCGGCCCCACCATGGCGGGATTGGCGGAGTATCTTTCCTTACTGTTTCAAAAGATTTAACCGCAGAAAATATTTGCTCATTGACAAGCGGGATCCTAAGGAGTATTTAACCTTTACAACTCAAGGTGTTTGGGAAGCCGGTGTGAATCCGGCGCGGACCCGCCACTGTGAGGGGCGAAGTATTACTTGAGGCCACTGTCTGAAACCGGATGGGAAGGCTTCAAGGTTGGGTTGCCCCGAGCCAGGAGACCGACTTTGAGGTGAATTTTCGACGGCTTCTTCGGGAATAAGAAGCGGAGAGTTAAGCCTTTTTTTGGTTTTTCTCCCTGCCCAACTCCCCTAAAAGCTATCGGCCTCGGGAGTAGGCACATGAATCAGTTTTTAGGTTTTTGCCGTGCTGGTTCACTGGTTTCCGCTTTTCTATTTTCCATCCTTTTTTCCCCAACCCATCTTTTAGCGGACCCCGCTGCGCCCGAATCTTCTGGTAATACGGTGGTGGCGTCAGTGGCGGAGCCCTCCACCACTTTACCGCCGGCAGCTGCTTTGCCGGAAGTGGTTATTTCCGCCAACCGGCTGGACACGCCGGTGAGCCAAGTGGCCAATTCCATGACGGTTATTACGGCCAAGGACATCGAGCAAAAGCAGGCCGGCACGGTTTTGGAAGCGCTTCAGGGAGTCCCGGGTCTAACCCTATTGCAAAACGGCGCGCCAGGAGAAAATTCCGGCATCTTCATTCGCGGCGCTGACGCGGGCCACACCCTAGTTCTGATAGACGGGGTTCCTTTGAACAATCCTATTTCAACTGATCGAGGATTCAATAATTGGGATCAGTTTTTTACGGACGACATCGCCCAAATCGAGGTCGTGCGGGGGCCTTTAAGCACCCTTTACGGCACCAACGCTACGGCGGGTGTGGTGAATATCATCACCCAGAAGGGGGATGGAACTACTAAGGGTTCGGTCCTGTTGGAAAGCGGAACGTTCAACACTTTTCGCGAGGCGGCGATGGCTTCCGGGGGGGATCAAGTTGGAAACTTCACGCTGACGGCTTCCCGCTTTGAAACCGACGGATTTCCGTCGGCGGATAAATCCTTGGGCAATATCATCGACAATGGGGATGAGAACACCACCGCTTCCTTGCGGATGGGAATAAAGTCCTTTTCAAACTTGGAAAGCAACCTTTCCGCGCGTTATATAAAATCCCGGACCAACGTGGACGCCGTCGGCGGCGCTGGCGGCGATGATCCCAATTATTTCCTCGATGAAAGGCAGTGGGTAGTGGGAAGCCAATCGAAGCTGAAGCTTTTGGATGGTGCGTGGGAGCAGGTCTTGGGAATTTCCTTTACCGATGATTTACAGCAGTTCACCGACGAGTTTAGTTCCTACCCCAATTCCCATTATGAGCAAGGTGCTTTTGAAGGCCAAGCGGCCCAGATCAATTGGCAGAACAACGTTAACCTCTCTAAAAATGAAACTCTTGTGGTCGGCCTGGAAGGCCAGCAGGAATGGGGCAGGATGGATGACACCACTGATTACGGTTTTGGGTCTTCCAATAGTCTGATCAATAAGACCATGACCACGGGAAGCCTTTTCGCCGAAAGCCAAACTTCCATTTCAGACCGTCTCTTCGCGACCGTGGGAGGCAGGGTAGACGGTTACAGTTCCTTCGGGGACCAATTCACTTACCGGGGAGCCTTGGCTTACTTCATTCCAGGATTGGAAATGAAACTCAAGGCCACTTACGGCACGGGTTTCAAGGTGCCTTCCCTTTACCAGCTCTATTCTCCCTATGGCGATCCCAGCTTGACCGCCGAATCAAGCCAAGGATGGGATGCGGGGTTTGAACAGCCATTTTTGGAAAACCGCGTCACGGTGGGAGCCACTTATTTTCATACGGACTTCACTAATCTGATCGACTTCGATAACGATACTTTTTTGTACAACAATATCAGCAAGGTCCGGACCGAGGGTTGGGAGACATTCGTCTCGGCGCAACCCATTAAAGATTTGGAATGTCGTGCGGATTATACCTATACCTGGGCGGTCAACCTTATCAGCGACGACCAACTGATCCGGCGGCCTCAAAACCGCGCGGACTTCAGTGCGTCTTATCAATGGAGCGGCGCGAATTTAGGGTTCAACGTGGTTTATGTGGGAGACAGGCCTGATACGGCTTTCCTGAACTTTTCTTCTGTGCCGGTCACCCTGCCTTCTTACACGCTGGTGAATTTTATGGCCTCTTACCAAGTGGATAAGACCGTTAAGCTGTTTGGGAGGGTCAATAATATCTTTAACACAACTTATGAGGAAGTTTACGGTTATGGCACGCCTGGATTGTCGGTTTATTTGGGGACGAAAGTTTCTCTCTAAGGTTTCCTGAAACGGCGTGGGGACGCCAGGCTTCAAAGAGGGGGGGCTTCTCTTGAATGGGTGGAACGTTGGTTCCAAGGGGGAAGAGGATGACACCACACCAGTTTCCAGAGGCTTGGCGGCAGGGGGTTTACGAAGCCATTGCCAGGCGCAGGGACATAAGGTCTTTTAAATCCAATCCCCTTCCGCCCGAGGTTCTCGCCCGAATGCTGGGCGCCGCCCACCAGGCAGGCTCGGTGGGCTTTTGCCAACCATGGAATTTCATCGTTGTGGAGGATATGCCGTTACGGGAAAAAATCCATGAACATGTGAATCAGCAAAGGCTCAAGGCCGCTGAGGGGTTTGAAGGTGAACGGCGTGAAAAATATTTGTCTTACAAACTAGAAGGGATTTTGGATTTACCGGTAAATGTTTGCGTCACCTGTGACCGGACCCGGTTCGGCCCGTCCGTCATTGGCCGCAATACAATGAAAGACACGGACATTTACAGTACCTGCGGGGCGGTTCAAAATTTATGGCTGGCGACTCGGGCTGAGGGCGTGGGCGTGGGGGTGGGGGTGGGATGGGTGAGCATTCTGGAACCGGAACAGCTCCAAGGGCTTTTAAACCTGCCGAGCCACGTGATTCCGGTGGCTTATCTTTGCCTGGGTTACATGGAAAGTTTTCCGAAAAAGCCCCTGTTTCAAACCACCGGCTGGCTGGCGCGCATTCCCTTGTCTGAAGCCGTTTATGTCAACGGCTGGGGTCAGGCTCCCGCAGAAGATTTAGCGTGTTGGTTGCGAGGTTTTGAAGAACCCTAACCAGCGGCTGTCGCCTTCTTTTTATTTTTTAATAATTTTATCAAGGCGCTGATCCAAGATATCTAACAATCTAGAATCAGATCCCAGGGGTTTTGACAGCCTCACTTTGACCCGTGGATATTTTTTCTGGAAAATTTTTAAGATCACCGGAATATCTTTTTTAACGTGTCTGGCCACGAAAAGAAAATAAGGCAGGACAATGATTTTATCCGATTGGGCGGCAATGGCCTCTAGGACTTCAGGAATAGAAGGCTTGGCCAGTTCCAAAAAAGCATAGCCTATTTTCCATTCAGGATGCCGCGCCTGATATTTCCGCGTGATTTGAATGAACTCACGGTTGGCGGATTTTTCCCGGCTGCCGTGGCTGATAAGAAGGACGTACTTTTTCATGACGTTATTCTAAATGAAAGGCAGGCCAGGAAAAGCAAAGCAACCTCGGTGATTTCAATGGTGGCGCCCATCCCGTCGCCGGTTAAGCCCCCGATGCGGTTCTTGGAAAGAGTCGTGAGTGCCATGGAAATAAGGGTGGCGAGAACCAACACCCAGACAATTTCCCACTTCAATAATAAAAATAGTAAAAAGGTAAAAAGGGTTGAAAGGGAAAAGGCTGTAACCGAAAGGCCTAAAACTTTGGAACCCAATCCCTTGTCGTTAGGAGGAGGCGCGGACCTGAAGCAGGAGATCACCACCGCGTAACGGGCCGCCGCCGGGATAGCGATGAGCCATTGCCAGACATTCCCCTGGGACATCAAATGCCCCAATAAAATGTACTTAAATAAGAGGACAAGGACAATACCCGTAACGCCGTAGACACCCATGGCCGGGTCTTTCATGATTTTACGGCGCTCCTGGGGATTGTGCCCTCCCAGCCACCCATCCAGGCAGTCCCCCAGTCCGTCTAAGTGAAAGGCCATGGTGAGCACCACCCATAATAAGAGAGCGACGAGGGCTTGGAGATCATTTGAAAAAGGCAATTTCCACACGAGGGCCAATAGCCCCCCGATGAGCGCGCCCACCACCGGATAAAAAATGACGGAATTTTTTAATTGTTGGTTGGTCCACTTCCCTATTAATTCGGGAAAGAGACTTAAAGTTGAAAGGGCGATGAAGAAGGGTTTCACTGAGGAGAGGACGAACTCTTGCTGGGGGTCTTTTTATTTTTAATTTTGGTTGGAACTTTCGCGCTCTCGAAGGTTGCCATTTCGGCGTGAACCCGCAGGGCGGATTCGAGAATATTCAAAGCCAGGGCCGCGCCTGAACCTTCTCCCAGGCGCATCTTCAGGTCCAGCAGGGGTTCCACTCCCAGCATTTCATAAAATTTGGTGTGGCCTGGTTCCTCCGAACGGTGGGAGAAGAAGGCGAAGTCCTTCACGCGGTTGTTCAGCCGGTAGGCCGCGAGGAAGGCGGCGGAAGTGATGAAGCCATCCACGACGATGGGTATACGGTTTTTCGCGCAGCCCAGCACGGCGCCGGTTAAAACGGCGATTTCCAATCCGCCCAAGCGCCTTAAAACTTGAAAGGGCTGGGTCAGGGATGACGCGTGGCGCTGGAGCCCTTCCTGGATGACCCGGCATTTGACCAGCCACTGGGTGCGGTCAATGCCCGTGCCGAAGCCCGTCACGTCCTCGACCGCGCAGGGAAGCAAAGCGGCCATGAGCGCGGCGGCCGAGGTGGTATTGCCGATGCCCATTTCTCCTAAGGCCACCCATTTCACGTTTTCTTTTTTCGCCTGATAGGCGAGCTTGACGCCGAGTTCCAAGGCTTGCAGACACTCGGCTTCCGTCATAGCTGGTTCGACTTTAAAATTTTTGGTGCCTTTAGCGATTTTCGCCGAAATTAATTTTTTATTTTTAGGAAGATCCACCGCTACGCCCACATCTACCACTTGAACTTCAGCTCCCGCTTGGCGGGCTAAGGCGCTGATAGCGGCGCCGCCTTTGAGGAAGTTTAAGACCATCATGGGGGTCACGGCCGAGGGAAAAGCGGAAACACCTTCCACGGTAACGCCATGATCTCCCGCGCAAAGGATCACCCGTTTTTTTCCGAGCGAGGGGATGGCCTCACCGGTGATGCCGGCCACTTGAATGGCGATCGATTCCAACCGTCCCAAGCTTTTAGCGGGTTTGGTGAGTTGGGCCTGGCGCTTTTCCGCCCCTTGCATCGCTTTTTGGTTGAGAGTTGGAATGGAAGAAACAATTTTGGATAAATTCATATGAATATATTTACCACGAAGTTCACGAAGTACACAAAGTAAAACTCAAATATATGTAAATCAATGATGTCAAATGTGAAAACTTCGTGACCCTAGTGGCTTCGTGGTGAGAGTTGTTGGTTTTAACGCTTTTTGCGGGCGAGGATGGTGCGGTAACGGGGGGAATAAACTTCTTTTAATAACGGCTTCAAGGGGGAAAGCCAAAAGCCGTCCCGGGTTTTAGGTTTTAAGATCGGATTCATCAAACGGGCCCGGTGTCGGTAGGAATAACCCAGTTTTTTCTGAACCCATTCCTTCGGCTTCCCCGCCCGGACGGCCCACAAAAGATATTGGGGCGTTAGAGTTTTAAAAGGAAACTTCGTCTGCCATAAACCGATAAGCCCGGCGTTTTCTTCCAGGGAGAAAACCGGCTTTCCGGAAAATTTTTGATAAAACTTGTGAAACTTTTTTTCAAAGGAAAGGTTTTTTGATTTTTCCTCCAACGCCTGCCAGAAATGCCGGAGCTTAACGGATTTTTTGGAATAGCCCAACTGCAGGAAATGGCCTTGAATGGTGTTACGGTGGATTTGAAGGGCCTTGGCGGTTTGGATAATGTTGCCGTTGTAAATCACGAACCAATGGAGGAAGTAGTGGCGTTCCAGGTCCTGGGGAAAAAGGCCCCGGTTCCATAAACGATTTAAAGTGGAAAGCCCGGAAACCCATTTTGATTTTGAGATTGATGAGGGCGGTTTGAAAGCCAAAAAAGTAGACTCGCTTTGTGCAAAATTTGGAAGCGGGCCTAGTAAAGCAATCTTCATTTTTTTTTTCAATATTTGCGTAGAAGATTATTTTATTTTTCTCGGCAAGCCCGCGGTCATGAAAATAACCTGCGTAGCAATGACGGCGAGAGATTTGTTAAGTTCACCTTGCAAATCTTGGAACCGCCGCGCCAAGGGATTGTCCGGTACGATGCCTAAACCCACTTCATTAGAGACGATTCGGATGCTTCCTTTGTATTGCTTCAGCGACTGGATTAGTTTTTCAAATTCTTTTTCGATCTCGGGCGCCGTTAAAACTTTTCCGCCCATTCCACACAACAGATTTGAGATCCAAAGCGTGGCACAATCCACCACGGCCAGGTTTTTTTCTTCCGCGTCTAATTTAGCCAAGGCCGCCGCCAGATGATAAGGCTCCTCGGCAAGTTTCCACCGGGGATCCCGTTCCGCTTGGTGGCGCTCGATGCGCTGTTTCATTTCCTCGTCGCCCGCCGAAGCGGTGGCCAGGAAATGGAGGCTGGAGAAGGAGCTTTCATCCCCCTGGGTGATAGCGTAGCCGGACTTTCCCGACCGGGCGCCTCCGAGGATGAGTTGTAGGGAATGGGTCATAGGGGTTCTTTTATCATTAAGAATATGGTTTTGGGAAGAAAGATCGGTCGTCTCAGACCGGTTTATGGACTTAAAACCATTCAAAAACAGTCAACTTTGCGTTGGGAAAAGCTATCGACAGACGGGGCCAAGCCAAAAGGGGCTTGTGGGGAAATGGTTTCATACGTTACAATCAACCCTCTTTTCGCCGTACAAGGCGTTTCGATCAAAAATAGTTAAAGGAACGGTTTTCCTCTTATGAAAAGAACATTTCAACCGAACAAGCGCAAGCGCCAGAAAGTCCATGGTTTTCGCAGCCGCATGAAAACCGTCGGCGGCCGCCGCGTGTTAAGCAACCGGCGCAAAAAGGGACGCGCGAAAGTCAGCGTTCAATAATCAGGCGCTTAGGAGTGGTTTAAATCATGCCGCGTTTTCCGAAATCCGAGCGGCTGAGACAATCCAAGGATTTCAAGGCGGTTTTTCAACAATGCCGCAAGTTGGATGATAGATCGTTAGCGTTATATGTTCAGTTTAGCGAGGATGCCGGTCTTCGAAAATTTGGCGTGTCGTTGAGTCGGGCCTTAGGGAAGGCCTACCTTCGAAACCGCCTCAAACGGCGTCTTCGTGAAATTTACCGGGTGGAAAAAGAAAAGTTCCGCGGGGGTTACCAGGTCATCCTGATTCCCCGGCGCGGAAGCGCGGCGCGCACCTTCGACGAACTGAGAACCTCTTTTCTCACGTTGGCCGTCAGGGCGGGCCTTCTCCCCCGGATGAAGCAGGGATAAATAGATGGACAAACTCTTTCAGCAGGGGCTTTTACTATTACTCAAGGGGTATCAGCTGGTCCTTTCGCCTTACCTCCCCCCTTCGTGCCGGTTTACACCCACCTGCTCCGAATACACTAAACAAGCCGTGGAACGTTATGGCGCCTTCAAGGGCGTCGCCATGGGTTTGAAGCGTTTGAGCCGTTGCCATCCCGCCTCATCCGGAGGATTCCACCCCGTTCATTAATTTAAACGGGAGAATTCATTGGATAACCAAGGCCGTCAAGTTTTATTCATCGTCCTTTCCATCGTCATTTTGTTCACGTGGATGTATTTCATGCCGTCGCCTCCGCCCGAAAAGGCCGGCGCTCCGGTGTCCCAAACACAGGCCGCCGCTTCGGCGCCCGCTTCGGTCTTAAAGACTGCTTCCAAGGCGGCGTTTCAGAAAAAAACTTCCGATCTTCCCGCCAAAGAAACCACTATTGAGACTGACGAATATATCGCGACCTTCTCCAACCGCGGCGCGGTGTTGACCGGGTTTCAACTGAAGAAATACCTCAACCGCCAAACCAAACAATTCCGCCAATTGATCAATCCCGATCCGGACGAGCCGAAGCCCCTCTCGGTCGATTTTTCCCCTATGGCGGATTTAAATCAAAAAACATTTGAGATGGAAGGCTCCTCCCAACGCCTTTCCAAAGCCGAGGACAAGGCCAAACTGGTTTTCCGTTATGTGGATGAGAATGGGACGATGTTTGAAAAAATCATCGGGTTTCAAAACGGCAGTTATCAAGTTAGCTTTGAAATGGTCGTGAGCCAAACGGGAAGAGGCTCGATTCCGACCTCCAGCCTGTTAGTGGAATGGCCCAGTACCTTGGGCGTTGAGGAAAATACCGGAACTAATTCCCGCACCGGCGGCTACCGGGTGGCGACTTGGACCGGCGACCGGGTCTCCTCGGAGACGGCGAAAAAATCAAAGGAAGGCGCGGAAATTCCGGCGCCTATCGGTTGGACGGCCTTAGCCGATCAGTTTTTCGTCGCGGCCTTGATTCCGGACCCCTCCACGGGCGGAGCGGGCGCTAAGATTTTGCGCGACACTAACGCTTACCTGCCCCCCACCGAGGAAAACCCGAATCCCGGCATCAACCCTAAAGTTTTTTCACCCCGTCCCGTACTGGTTTACCCAAGCCAATCGTTAAAGAGCGGCGAAAGCTTCAAGCGCTCCGGGCAGTTTTATCTCGGCCCCCAGGAATATACCCTCCTCAAGAGCCTTCATCTTCAACTGGAAAACGTCATCGATTTTGGAATATTCGGCTTCATCAGCGTTTACATGCTGGAACTTTTAAGGTGGTTTTTCAGCTGGGCCCACAATTGGGGCTTGGCCATTATTTTTCTTTCCCTCTCCGTAAAGCTTTTACTTTGGTGGCCGACGCATAACAGCTACAAGAACATGGCCCAAACCCAGGGCAAGATGAAGGAGATTCAGCCCAAGCTGGACGCCATCAAGCGCAAATACGCCAATGACAAACAGGAACAGCAGAAGCAGACCATGGCCCTTTATCAAACCGCCGGGATTAATCCCATGGGCGGCTGCCTGCCGATGCTGCTGCAGATGCCGATCTTCTTCGCGCTTTACGCCACGCTCTCCCATTGTATTGACCTGCGGGGAGCTTCCTTTTTATGGCTGGGGGATATGACCCTTAAGGATCCGACTCACGTGCTTCCCCTGTTGATGGGCGCCTCCATGGTGGTCCAACAGAGGGTGTCGGGCCAGATGGCCAACCAGGCCGCTGGTCAACAAAAAGTAATGATGTGGATGCTTCCGATCATGCTGACGTACTTTTCCTTCCAGTGGCCGGCCGGACTTTTGGTTTACTGGGTGGTAACGAACGTCCTATCGATGATCCAGCAGAAGGTCGTCAATCGGGAGATTCAAAAAGACAAGAAGAAAGTCGAGGTCGTAAAATCATGAGAAATTTTTCAAATCAGAACAGTGATCGGCCGTCCAGCGGGGGAAGACCCTCCGGCGGCAACAGTGGAAGGCCGTCTAACGGCAACCGGAGCGGTAATAGCAGCAATCGAAGCGGTGGAAGCGGCAGCGGCAGCGGGTACAACCGCGACAACCGTGGCAGTGGTGAACACCGCGGCGGCGATCGGGAGCATCGGCCAAGCGGCGGGGGATATAAGGGAAACAATCCCCGTCCCGACCGTGGCAGCGAGCACCGGAGCGGCGGGTTTCGTCCTAGCGGCGGCGGCAATCACCGTCCGGGCGGACATGGAAATTCTTCCTTCCGGGGCGAGCGCAATGACCGTCATGAGCGTCACGACCGGGGCGAGGGTTTTGTTCCCCGCCAGGGCGGCTCTTGGATTGAATTGACCGGACGCACGGCCGAGGACGCCATTGAAGAGGGCGCGAAGCGGTTTAACGTCAGCAAGAATGACATGAAGACGGAAGTGCTAGACGAGGGAAGCAAGGGATTTTTGGGAATTGGTTCCAAACCCGCCAAGGTGAAGATGTCCTTGAAGTCTTCCGCCGTTCCGGCTTTCGCCGAGGGAATCTTGAGCCGTCTTTTACGCGGAATGAGCCTGCCGGATAAGGTGAAACTGCAAAAGGACGCGGACGGAAATACCGTTTTGAATATTCAGGGGCCTTCCAGCGGAACCTTGATCGGCCGCCACGGCCATACCTTGGAATCCTTGCAATACTTGGTTTCCAAAGTGGTTCAGCGCATGACCGGCGAGGAAAAGTCCATCATCATCGTGGACGTGGAAAGCTACTTGGAGCGCCAGACGGAAAAGTTGAAGGAACTGGCCGTCAGCCTAGCCTTGAAGGCTAAGGAAACGGGAGTGGAAATTCCCATGAGGCCCATGAGCTCCAAAGACCGCCGGGTCGTGCACATGACCCTGAAGGACCATGAGCATGTGACGACGGAAAGCCGCGGCGAAGGATTACGGCGAAAAGTCGTTATCATCCCCAAGGTCAAGGCCACGGAAGTCACGCCGGAAGCTGCCGCCGCCGCTGAAGCGGCGGGATCGGCGGCTCCCGAAGCCACGACGCCGCCTGAAGACGCCCAGCCAGTCGCGGCGCCGGCGAGAACGGCTCCGTCGGAAGACGCCCAACCGATCGTCCGGAACCAACCGGTCGCTCCTTCGGCCGTCATTCCGGAGACGCATTTGCCGGATCATGGTAATCGGATGCCTTCGGAAAAAGATGTGGATGATTCCATCGGCAACCGGGTTTAAGAACCGTCCTCCGTCGTTCGTCGTTAGCTTAAAGCAAAAAGAAAGGCCTCTGGCTTAACTGCCGGGGGCCTTTTTGTTTACAATGGGTTTCTTAATGTCCCTGTTGGTTGACGACGGAGGACGGACGATGGAGGACGGATTGTATGTACCAGCTTGAAGACACTATCGCCGCCATCGCGACGCCGGCGGGTACCTCTGGCATCGGGATCATTCGTGTTTCCGGGGATAAATCTTTTGACGCGGCCCGGCGCATTTTAAAAAAATCCAAGCCCTTGGAAAAAAAGCGGCAGGTTCTTTTTGGAAGCTTTCAGGACCACCGGTCCGGAGAGGTTATTGATAAAGGGCTTTTATTAGCCATGCCGGGGCCCCACAGCTATACCGCCGAGGATGTGGTGGAATTTCATGTCCATGGCAACCAATCCCTGTTGGCTTTACTAATGGATATTCTAATTTCCCTTGGAATACGCCCCGCCGGGCCCGGCGAGTTTACTTATCGGGCCTTTATGTATGGAAGAATGGATATGACCCAGGCTGAAGCGGTGGAGGCGCTCGTTTCAGCCCAGGGCGACGCAGCCCGGCGCCAAGCCCTAAGGCAATTAACGGGCGGCCTTTCTTCGCATCTGGAACCGATGGAAGAGTCGCTTAAGTCTCTCTATTTAAAGATAGAAGCCCGTTTGGAATTTTCCGAGGATGGCATTCCCTCTTTGGACCAGCCGAAGTTTGAGAAGGAAGTGGCGGGGGTTAAGGATGAACTTCAAAAACTTTTAGAAAGCTACAGCCAAGGAAAAGTCCTTAGGGAAGGATTGACCATCGCTCTTGTCGGCCCGCCGAACGTGGGCAAGTCCAGCCTGCTCAATGCCCTTTTGGGAACCAACCGAGCCATTGTGACTCCCATGGCGGGAACGACCCGGGACGTGGTGGAAGGCGAGATTCTCTTAAAAGGCGTGAAGGTTCGGTTATTTGACACCGCCGGGATTCGGGAAGCCAAGAATGTGGTGGAAGTGGAGGGCATCCGCCGGAGCCGGCAAGTGATTGAGGAAGCGGATTTTATTTTTTGGCTGGTGGATTCGTCGAGCCCGGGCGAATCCCTTCAGGAGTTAAAGACCTCGGCGCCTCCTTTAGAACGTACTTGGTTTTTATTTAATAAGATGGATCTGATTAAAGCGAAAGAACCGTGGAAAGGACTGAAGTTCCCCGCGAGCCGGTGTCTTGCCTTGTCCTGCCAAACCCAGCAAGGGCTTCAAGGGCTCGTAGCGAAAATGGAGGATTTAATCCAAACGCCGGTTGTGGGAGAAGATGTGGTCTTAACCTCTGCCCGCCATCAAAAAGAAGTCCAGCAGGCCTTCCATGCCCTGGAAAATGTCCAAGGGCTCATCCAAGCCAAACTATCCTATGAACTTTGGGCGGAGGAACTGCGCGAGGCCGCCCTGGCCATCGGCCGTGTCCGCGGCCGCAACCTCCCCGCTACAGCTTTCGAGGATATCTTCACGAAGTTTTGCGTTGGAAAATGAATAGGATCGTTAATCAAAATTCGCTTTGATGCCGTGAGTTGAAACCGGCAAGCCTTCCATCCTTAGATGAGAAGTATCACAAAAACCAATACAGCGCGGCACGGCCCATTTTTTTGACCTCTCATCGAATAAGATCGTTGTGACCGAAGAGGGCGCCATCCAGAAGCCTGACCAAATGAGGGGTAAAGGTATTTCGAGAAGATGGGCCAGCCAGGTGATGCCCAATCCCCCATGGCAAAAGACCGCGAGCCTTTCCCGGTTGGATTTTAAAATTCGATACTTTCCGCTTACTCGTTGGTACCCATGGCGTTTTAGAAAGGCGTCCGAATCCCGATGGACCCTATTGACTTCGCTTTTGAATTTTTTATCGCCGAAGTGGGGGATCTTATGCCAGTCGTCATAGGTTAAAAGTTTCCTCTTTTCCCGGATGATTTCCCCCGGCAGGTCCCAAGTCATCAGAGTTCCCCAGGGCGACACCGGCCCCATTTTCAATTCCGAAAGCTCGTGGGTCCAAGGCTCGACCTTTATTTTCAAGCCTGTGGTTTTGGAAGTGTATTCGGCCGTATGTAAAGCCCGGCCCAAGGGCGAGGAATAGATCCGGGTCAGACCTTCTTTTTTTAAGTGATTACCAAGAGCCTTGGCTTCTCGGTGGCCCTTTTTCGTGATGGTGTTATGTTCGTAATCCGGTTCGGCGTGGCGGATGATGTAGAGGCGCATTTAGTTTTTCCTTGAAAACTCAAAATAGATAG